>DASUZQ010000345.1:0-13851 GCA_036376815.1 Methyloceanibacter sp.
GAGATGGTTCTCGTCGGTAGGCCAAGGGTGCACGAACGGCCCATAGCCTTTCAGCCGGTCTGACAGATGCCCGACCCCCAAAGCATAGGAGGTGGCCTGATTGTAGCGGAGGATGGAGCGAAAATTGTTGAGCACGAGGAAGGCAGGGCCGGCAGTTCCGGCTGGAGCGTAAAGCCCGGCCTTGTCGCCGGGACGCGGGAAGAACTCGCCGCCAACCCGCTTGATCCCGATCTTCTGCCAATCGCCGAGGCTCCGCAGCGTCTTCTCGCTGACCTTCTTCGGATTGAAGCCCTTGGGCAGCGTCACCTCATAGCCCCAGGTTTGACCAGCCTGCCAGTTCGCATGCTTGAGATAGCTTGCGGTTGACGCGAGCGCGTCGGGCACGTCGTACCAGATGTTGCGCTTGCCATCCCCGTCATAGTCGACGGCAAAGCTTTGATACGTGGTGGGGATGAATTGCGTGTGGCCCATGGCGCCGGCCCATGAGCCGTTCATCTGCTCGACCGGGATATCGCCGCGCTGCACGATCTTGAGCGCCGTGATCAGCTGCTGGCGGGCGAAGCTCGCCTTGGTGTTGTAATAAGCGAGCGTCGCCAGCGACCTGATCACATTCATGTCGCCCGGCTGCGTGCCGTAATTCGACTCCATCCCCCAGATGGCGACGATGATGGTGCGGTCGACGCCGTAGCGCTTCTCCAGCACGTCGAGCAGCGCCTTGTTCTCCTCGAGCTTCTGCTTGCCGGCGGCGATGCGCTTATCGGAGACGACGCGGTCGATATATTCGCCGATCGGCTTCACATATTCAGGCTGGAAATTCGCGGCCTCGATCACCTTGGGGTCAGGCGTCATGCCCTTGAAGGCGCGGTCGTAAGTTTCCCGCTTGATGCCTGCGGCCTTCGCCACCGGCCAGAATCTCTCGACCCATTGGGCGAAGGTCTGAGCGGCGGACGCGGGCTGCGGAAGAGCGCCGGCGGCAAGCGCTAGCAAGGCAGCAATGAGCGTGAAAGTTCGGGCGATTCGCATGGGCGGAATTTAGCAACCTCGACGGGCAAAACCTAGGTGACACAAACTCCCTTACGGCTTGGCGGCGCTCGCTTCCTTCATCACCGCGTCAACCAGCCGCTGGCTCGGATAGCAGGTGAGCGGGAGCCCGAGCCTCTTCTCGGTGACCCCGATGGCGGCGCGGGTCTTGAAGCCGGCGAGCCCGTCGACCTTGCCGACGTCGTGGCCTTGCGCCACCAGCACCTCCTGGAAACGCTGGATGCGGTCCCGCGGCAGCCTCTCGACCGGCTGCCAGCTGCCTGCGAACTTCACCGGCGCATTGGCCGCGATCATGTCGGCCACGTGGCCCACGAAAATCGCGTAGACGTCGGAGTTGTTGTAGAGCTTCAGCACCGAGAAATTGTCGGTGGCGAGGAAGGCGGGCCCTTTCAGCCCGGCCGGCAGCACGAGGAAGGATGAGTCGCCGAGCTTGCTTTGCGGGAAAGCCTCGCCCCGCACGCGGGCGACGCCAAGCTTCATCCAGTCCGCGACCGGCCGCGCCTTGTCAGGTCCCTGCAGGGTGCAGTCGAAGCCTTGCGGCAATTGCACTTCATAGCCCCAGACCTTGGCGCCGTCCCAGCCTTGCGACTTGAGAGAGTTTGCGGTCGAGGCGAGCGAGTCCGGAATCGAGTTCCAGATGTCGCGCTTGCCGTCGCCGTCGAAGTCGACCGCGTATTTCTCGAAGTCCGTGGGCATGAATTGGGTGTAGCCCATCGCGCCCGCCCACGAGCTCTTCAACTGCGCCCGCGTCGCGTGCTTGTCCTCGACGATCTTGAGCGCGGCGATCAGCTGCGGGCGGAACTCATCGGGCCGCCGCCCCATGAAGGCCTGCGTGGCGATGGTGCTGACCGCGTCGTAAGGAGCATCGATCTTGCCGAAGCCGGTCTCGCGTCCCCAGATGGCGACGACGATGCTCGCCGGCACGTTATATTGCTTCTGGATGGCGGCGAGCGTCGGGCGCAATTGCGCGACCTCGGCCCGACCCGTCGCGGAGAGCGCGTTGAGCGTGCCCTCCCGGAAATAGAAGACGGGAGCGTCGAATTCGGCCTGCTGTTTTGGCGCCATGGCCTTTGCCAGCGACGCCGGCAGAGCCGGACCCCCAGGCGCGGCCGGGTCGGGCAGCACGAGATGGGGCAGCGACCAGTTGAGCTTGAGCCCTTTCAGATTGGCATCGAAGGTTGCGCGCGACACGCCGGCCGCCTCAGCGTCAGGCCAAAGCGCCTGCAGCCAGGCCGCGAAGCGCTGCTCGACGGCGCGCTTATAGGCTGCGACGTCGGCATCGTCCGCGGCGACGCTTGAGAACGGCGCAAGCGCGAGCATTGCCGTGAACGCGGCCAGCAGTGCGGCACGAGCGAAAGTCGCTTGGCCCATCGGCAATCCCCTCCAACCCCGCGATTCGAGGTCGGCGCGGATTGTGGCGGCGGCTTTTGGCGGCGAAAAGGCAAGATTTGCGCTTTTTCGACGGAAAAGCCCGGAGAAGCCCCTGTTGCAATTCGCGTCTCCCTGTCGGAAAGAGGGCGGCCAGCCTCCGGTCTCGGGGGCTTCAACAGCATCAGAGGCTCTGAATGGCTGCTCCCGTCCGCAAGGCCGTGTTTCCCGTCGCTGGCCTCGGCACCCGCTTTCTGCCGGCAAGCAAGGCGATCCCCAAGGAGATGCTGCCCGTGGTCGACCGGCCTCTGATCCAGCACGTGGTCGACGAGGCGCGCGCCGCCGGCATCGAGCACTTCATCTTCGTGACCGGGCGCAACAAAAGCCCGATCGAGGATCATTTCGACCGCCATCCCGAGCTCGAGCAGACGCTTGCCGCCCGCGGCAAGACGGCCGAGCTCGAGGCGCTGATCCGCGACCTTCCGCCGCCGGGGGAGACGAGCTTCGTCCGCCAGCAGGAGCCGCTCGGCCTCGGCCATGCGGTGTGGTGCGCCCGCGAGCTCGTCGGCCGCGAGCCCTTCGCGCTCCTCCTCCCCGACGTGCTGGTGCAGACCAAAGGCAAGGGCTGCCTCGCGCAGATGCTCGAGGTCTACCGGGAGTATGGCGGCAATATCATCGCCGTTGAGCCGGTGCCGGAAGGCGAGCTCAAGAATTACGGCGTGGTGAGTGTCGGCAAGGGCGTCGGCGGAGGGGACCGGGTGTTCCCCACCGACGGCATGGTGGAGAAGCCCGCGCCCGGGACGGCGCCCTCCAACTTCACCATTCTCGGCCGCTACATTCTCCAGCCCGAGATATTCGACATCCTCTCCGCCAAGGAGACCGGCGCCGGCGGCGAGATCCAGATCACCGACGCCATGATCAGGCTGATCGAGACGCAACCCTTTTATGCGTTCCGCTATGAGGGCCGGAGCTTCGACTGCGGCTCGAAGCTCGGCTTCCTGCTGGCCAACGTGTCTTACGCGCTTCAGCGCCCCGACCTCGGCAAGGCCCTCTCCGCCGAGCTGAAGAAGCTGCTGTGATTTTCCCCTCAGGCCGAGGAGCGCTGCCCAGCCACAACATCCCGTCATGGCGGATCACGAAAGTGACCAGTGCACCGCCAGAGCGTCACGTCCGCTAATGACCCAAAGCGGACATGGACTCGCGCGATGGGCATTCAATCGAACCTGACGGCTCGCTGGGTGAACTCACGATTCCGCTGCCTCTTGAAACAGCCCGACGAAGGTCTTGAGCTCTTCGACCGCCGCGTCGGACACGACCCAATAGGTGATCTTTCCGTCGCTCCACGTGAGGGCCTGATATCCCTGTTCAACATGTTTCTCGAGCGGAGCGGCCAGCGGCTGTGCGCTCGGCATCTCCATCACGCTAATCAAATGCTTTCCGTTCGTGTAGACGAGCGAGGCGACGGGCGCCAACCCGATCACATCGATCCTTCCCCCAACCAAAGGAAAGCCTTTCGTAGAGAGGTCGACGACCTTCGGCGCAAGTGCGAGCTTGCCGGCGAACCAGGGCTTGACGGTATGTCGGTCGGAGGATGGCACGTCGATTGATTGCGGCGCCATCAACGCACGGATATGGGCGGACACCACCTGGCTCGCGACGTCCTGTTGGCCCTGATCGTTCAGCGCGCCGAAAATCAGTCCGCCGCCGAGCAGGGCGCCGACCAGGAACGATGCCGCCAGGGAGGACCACGATCTCGCCCACGGTCTCGCCTTGTGCACTTCCGCGCCACCGACGCTTGCCATGATGCGGCGGCGGAGATCGTCGGACGGCACATCCTCGGCTAGACCCGAACGCAGGGAATCGCGCAGCGCCCGGCGCGCATCGACCTCTGCAGCCAACTCCGGTTCCTTGGCCAGGCGCTGCTCGAAGCGAGCGGCCTCGATGGGCCCAAGCTCGCCGTCGAGATAGGCGTTGAGAACGAGCTCGTCCTGCTCGGAGACGCTCATCGCGCGCTCTCCCGTAAGGTGGCGAAAATCAGCTTGCGGGCGCGAGCAAGACGCGACATCACCGTGCCGATCGGAACTTGGATGATTTCGGCGATGGAGCGATAATCAAGGTCGTGAATCTCTCGCAGCACGAGGATTTCCCGGAAGGGTAGCGGCAACGCGGCTACAGCATTCCTCACCTCTTCGGCCTCCATCTTCGCGATCAGCGCGGCCTCCGGCGTCGGCACATCGCCATCTCCGGCGCCGCGTTCCATCTCCTCACGCGCGCGCTGGTCCAGATCCTCGGTCAACACCACAGTCGAGGGACGGTTCTTGGCGAGCCAACTGTAGCTCGCGTTGCGCACAATGGTGAGGGTCCAGGCGCGCGTGCTGCCGCCGTTGAAATTTCGAATACCCTTAAAAGCTCTGAGAGACGCCTCCTGCACGATGTCCTCTGCGTCGGCGCGGCTGCCTGAGATCCATCGGGCAAGCCTGAAGGCATCGTCGACGTGCGGCAGGAACACCTCGGCGAAGCGGTTTTGATCGATCTGGTCGTCGACATTCAAGTCGGTCGCATGCCTCCCGCGCCAGTCTACCGGCATCTGCCAGATTTGCGGAGGAAGGATGGCGCGGGGGCATGACGACGCGTGTTAAGCGACCACCACCTTGGCGGTCATGTAGGGGTGGAAGGAGCACGAATAGTCGTACGTCCCGGCCTTGGGAAAGGTACGGGTAAAGCTTTGCCCGGGAGAGAGCGACACTGTGCCGCCGACGCCATCGTTGAACACGAGCGCGTGCGGCGAACCGTCATCGTTGCTCCAGGTAACGCTTTCTCCGGGGTGAATGGCGATCGAGCCCGGGTTGAAAGCAAAATTCGCGATCGACACCTTAGCCCCACCACCCGCATCGGCAGAGCGCTTGGCACCACCCTGCACGACGAGCTTGCGCGGCCCTTGGCCGACCGCGACGGTCGTCACCTTGCCGCTCTCGAGATCGACGACCGACATGTCGTTCGAGCCTTCATTGGTCACGTAGGCGGTCTTGCCGTCGGGGGAGAGCGCTGCCCAGTGCGGTTGCTTGCCGACGGCGATGCTGCGGACCTCCTTGTTGGTGTCGGGATCGAACAGCATCAACTGTCCCGGTCCCTGCACCACCACTACGCCGAGCTTGGTGCCGTCGAACAAATCGACGAAGTGGGGGGACACGCCGGTCGGGATTTCCGCGACGATCTTGTCCGAGGTTGGGTCAAGCACCTGGACTGCCGCGACACCCGCCTCGGTAAAGTAGAAGTGCTTACCGCCGGCGCCGAATTCACCGTCGCGAGGCGTTTTGTCGAGCGGCACGGTCCGCACCACGCTACGCGAGCCAAGGTCAATCACGGCGAGGCCGAAATGGCCGGGCTCCTGCGATGCCGCATAGGCAAGCTTCCCGTTCGGCTCGACCGATACGGTATGAGGCTTCGGTACCGGTATCGTTCCGACCACCTCGTTGGTCGCGGTATCGACCAGCGCGATGCGGTCTTCGCCATACACAGTGACGAGCAGAAGCTTGCCGTCAGGCGTCAGCGTGATGCCGTTGGGCTTCTGACCCACCTCGATCGTCTTGGTGACGCGGTCGGTCGCCGTGTCGATGACGTTCAGGGACGAGGATCCGTCGCCTGTGACATAGACCGTGCTGCCGTCTCGGCTAATCGCCATTCCATGCGGGCCGGTGGCGACCGGAATGGTGGCGATGGCGCTTCCGGTGGAGGTATCGATGACGCTCACCGTATTGTCATTAAAGTTGCCGACATAGGCTTTCGAACCAGCGTGCGCGCTGCTTGCCGCCATGGCGAGCATGGATGCGGCAGCGGCCAGACCGAGCATTGAACAGATTTTTCGGGACATAGAGGAGCACTCCGTATTGCAAGTTTGGGGGTTGCGAACAGCCGGCGCGAAGTCACGACGGCGCTTATGCAATCCCAGACTCGCGATCCTCTGTGTTTATTCCCGAGGAGAACGGAAAAGGTGAGGAGCTATTCAAAGCGGAGTCCGCTTGGCGAGAGTCGGATGTCAGCTTCTGACCCAAAGCGACATCTCGGCGGTGTCGGCAAATGACTCCAAGCGAACATCACCAAGTCGATGCAAGAAAGTTTGTAGCGACTAACCTTCGCGGTCCTGATGGACGCCGAACACGCCGAAGTGAAGAGGTCGCAGATAGTGAGTGGGAATAAGGCCCGCTTCGATCGGGTCTCTTTGTCGGCGTCGTTCAATCGCAGAGATGACCAGAAGGGTTGAACGATGTGATCTAAAAACCATTCACGTCATGGAGAACCATCATGGACAAAGTTCTACTTGCCATCGCCTTGATCTCTACATTGTCAACACCAGCCATGGCCGCATTGACGAAAGCCCAAGGCGGACTCGACACGCGGCACATCCAGTCGATCCATCAACATCAAGAACGATGGAGTAAAACGTCAAACAGGCTGCGCAGCGGCGACGTCAACGACCCCTACTGGACGCCGTGCGACTACTCGTCTTCTTACGGCACCGACAGCTGCGAGTAGCGAGCGTCAATTGGCGGTAGCCCAACCGTGCGACTTTCCAGGCACTCACCCTTCTTTGGTGGGTGCCTGGTTTTGTTTAGTGACCTAACCGTGAGCCGGACGCTGAACAGCGCCGCGGCAACAGAGTCGCATGTCTCGTCATGGCGCAGCAACAGACTCCAATACCTCCCCTTCCGGGGAGGTATGAAAGAGAGTTGGCGCGGCCCGCATTTCTTTCGCCCCTTTTGGCAAAGGAAAAGCCGCAATTCTCAGGCCTTTGCGGCCGTTGATCGGAGGCGCTTCGATGGACTAGGCTTGACCGCACCCGCCCCGAATCGCCGCAACTCTTGCGGCCCTATTCGTGCCCAGACTGTGGTAGAAAAGAGGGACGGGAAAAGCGGGGGGACGAGGGACATGGCTGTCAGCCTCAAACGTGACCGTTTTCCGCTCGACGACGCGCGCGACGCGATCGCGTCGGCCGCGCGTACCGTTCAGCTCGAAGCGCAAGGGTTGCGCGCGCTCGAAGCGGCCCTCGACAAGGAGCTCGTCGACAGCTTCGCCGAAGCCATTCGCCTCATCGGCGCCTGCCGCGGCCGGGTGATCGTCACCGGCATGGGCAAGAGCGGCCATATCGGCATGAAGGTGGCCGGCACGCTCTCTTCCACCGGCACGCCCGCCTCCTTCGTGCATCCGAGCGAGGCGAGCCACGGCGATCTCGGCATGATCACCCGCAACGACGTGATTCTCGCCTTCTCCTGGTCCGGCGAGACGGTCGAGCTCGGCAACCTCGTGTCCTATTCGCGGAGATTCGCCGTGCCGCTCATCGCGGTGACGTCGAACCCTGACAGCACCCTCGCCAAGGCGGCTGAGGTGGTTCTGGCGCTTCCCCACAGCAAGGAAGCCTGCCCGCACGGCCTTGCTCCCACCACATCGACCACGATGCAGCTTGCGCTCGGCGATTGCCTTGCCATCGCGCTGCTGGAGAGCAAGGGCTTCACCGCGCGCGACTTCCAGGTTCTGCACCCCGGCGGGCAGCTCGGCGCCAGGCTGAAGCTCGTCGGCGACCTCATGCATAAAGGCGATCGCCTGCCGCTCACTCCGGGCGACATGCCAATGGCCGAAGCCATCGTGGTGATGACCGAGAAGGCCTTTGGCTGTCTCGGCGTGGTCGATGAGGACGGCAGGCTTGCCGGGATCATCACCGACGGCGACCTGCGCCGGAACATGGGCAACGGGCTGTTGTCGCGCCGCACCGGCGAGATCATGACCGCTGGGCCGAAGACCGTGTCGCCTGAGCTGCTCGCGAGCGCGGCACTCGAGACGATCAACTCATCGAGCATCACCGCTCTGTTCGTGGTGGAGGACGGGCGCCCGGTGGGCATCATCCACATCCACGATCTGCTCCGCGCCGGCGTCGCCTAGCGAGTGGTCACGCCAAGCTTCGACGTTCTCGTCATTGGCGGCGGCATTCACGGTGCTGCCGTTGCCCGCGACGCCGCCGGCCGCGGGCTCAAAGTCATGCTCGCCGAGAAGGGCGACTATGCCTCCGCCACCTCGTCGGCCTCGTCCAAGCTGATCCACGGCGGCTTGCGCTATCTCGAGCAGCTCGAACTTGCGCTCGTGCGCGAGTCCCTGGTCGAGCGCGCTGGGCTGCTCGTGACCGCGCCGCATCTCGTCGAGCCGCTCCGCTTCCTCCTGCCGATCTATGGCTGGCAGAAGCGCCCTGCCCTGCTGCTGCATGCCGGCCTTGCCCTTTACGACCTCCTGTCGATCGGCGACGGGCTGCCGCCAAGCGGGCGCCTCAAGGCTCTTGAGATCGCGAGCCTGCCGCGGCTCCGCCGGGAGAATCTCAACGCGGTGCTGCACTACCACGACTGCCAGGCCGACGACGCCCGCCTCGTGCTCGCCGTGCTGCTCGATGCGCGTGCCCGCGGCGCCGACATTCTGAACCGACGCGCGGTGACCGCCATCGAGCCGCTGCCGAACGGCTATACGATCGAGCTCGACGAGCGCGGGGCGAAGCGCCGTGTCGATGCGCGCTTCATCGTCAATGCCGCCGGCCCCTTCGTCGCCGGGGTCGACGCCCTGAGCAGCATCGCGCCTCCGCCCCGGCCCTTGCGGCTGATCCGCGGCAGCCACATCGTTCTCCGAATGCCTGAGCCGGTCGAGGCCGACGCCTACACCTTGCAGGACCAGGAAGACCGCGTGATCTTCGTGCTGCCGTGGCTCGACCGGCGCTTCCTCATCGTCGGCACCACCGAGGTGCCCGAACAGGGCGACCCAGGTGCGGCGGCCTGCTCTGCCGAGGAGCAGGCCTATCTGCTCGACGCTTACAACCGGTATTTTGCGCCGGCGAGCGGACCCGTCACCGCCGCCGATGTGGTGTGGAGCTTCGCCGGCGTCCGCGCCCTGCAGGATCATGGCGGGAGGAAGCCGAGCCGGCTCACCCGCCGCCCGGCGCTTGCCAGCATTGCCAATGGCAGCGGCGGCTTCGTCACCCTTTACGGCGGCAAGCTCACCACGCACCGTGCCTTCGCCGAAAATGTGCTCGACGAGCTCCACGGCCTCGGCGCTTACATGGGCGGCCCTTGGACCAAGGACGTTCCGCTTTATGGCGGCGGCGAATCGCGCGCCGCACTTCTCTCCCTGGTCGCCCAGGGCCCCGCGACCATCTCCCGCGAGACCCGCCACCGCTGGGCCTTCACTTACGGAGACCAGATCGAGAGGCTCTATGCGAAGCTGTTGCTCGAGCCGAACCTTGCGCAAGAGATCGCCCCCGGCGTCACGCGCCTCGAGCTGATCCATGCCGTCGAGACCGAAGACGCCATGACGGCTGAGGACTTACTGCTCCGCCACACCAGGCTGCATCTCTTGCTGGATCAGGGGGGGAGAGACGCCGTCGCAACCTGGTTCGCGACCGACACTTGAGCCCCGTTGCGCCTGCAACTGCTGACCTATAAACCTGCAGAACACAACTATGAGGCGCAGAGAGAGGGCAGCTTCATGGCCGCCTACACGGTGCGTAAGGGCAAGTGGTACATCGCGAGGATATCGCTCTCCGGATTGAACCGCTTTGCCACAAACGGCATGGTGGCCGCCAGGCTCGAGGATGCCGGCTTCACCAACGTTGAGGTCGAAGGCTCGGGAGGGATCAGGCTCGCCATAGGCTATTGGCCTCTCGATGACGCGGCCGCAGAGCAGCCAGAGGAGATCGTCGACATCGTCGAGAAGGACAGCGAGCCGGAAATACCGACCTAGCCCTTAGGCCGGCGCCACTTTCAGCAACGTCCCGTCGGCGCCGAGCACGCGCACCCGCGCTCCCTTCGGCAGCTCAGGCCCCTCCACTCGCCAGATCGAGTCGCCGATCTTGACGCTGCCCCGCCCGTTCACGATCGGGTCGACGAGATTGTAGCACTGGCCGATATGCTGCACGGCGCGCTCGTTGAGCAGCGGCCGGTCGCTGTGCGGCGGGTTGTAGCGCAGATATTTCAGCGCCACGAGCACGGCCGCAAGCGACAACAGGCAGAACCACACGAGCTGCCACTGCCAGCTGATGTCGAAGCCGAAGGCGAGGAGGCCGGTGACGGCGGCGGCCACGCCGAACCACATCAGGAAAATGCCGGGCGACATCACCTCGAGGGCGAACAGGATCGCGGCGAGGATCATCCAGGTCCACGGACCAAGCGTGAAGAGACCGCTCATCGTGGCGGCTCCTTACACGGAAGGAACGCCGCCCGGACGGACGCGCGGCGTCGTGGTCGGAGGCTGCTTCGACGGGGCGGGCGGCGAGGCTGAGTTGCCGCCACGGTCGCCAAAGGCTTCGCGCGCAATCTCGGCCACGCCGGCGATGGCGCCTATCACCGAGGTCGCCTCGATCGGCAGGATCAGCACCTTCTGGTTCTTGGCTTCGGCCAGAGCCTTCAGCGCGCCGACATAATTGTTCGCGACGAAATAGTTTATCGCCTGCACGCTGCCGCGCTCGATCGCTTCGCTTACCATCGAAGTCGCCTTGGCCTCGGCTTCCGCCGAACGCTCCCGCGCCTCGGCGTCGCGGAACGCGGCCTCGCGCCGGCCTTCGGCGGCAAGGATCTGCGCCTGCTTGGCGCCTTCGGCGGTCAGGATCGCCGCCTGCCGCTCGCCCTCGGCGACGAGGATGGCGGCGCGCTTGTCGCGTTCGGCCTTCATCTGCCGGGCCATGGAGTCCACGAGATCGCGCGGCGGCTCGATGTCCTTGATCTCGATGCGCGCGACCTTGACCCCCCAATTGCCGGTGGCGTCGTCGACCACCTTCAACAGGCGATGGTTGATCTCGTCGCGCTGCGACAGAAGCTCGTCCAGATCCATGGAGCCCATCACCGTGCGGATGTTGGTCATGGTGAGGTTGAGAATCGCCGATTGGAGGTTGTTCACCTCGTAGCTCGCCTGCGCCGCGTCCATCACCTGGTAGAAGGCGATGCCGTCGACCTTCACCATGGCGTTGTCCTTGGTGATCACCTCCTGGCTTGGCACCTCGACTACCTGCTCCATCATGTTGAGCTTGCGCCCGATGCGGTCGATGAACGGGATGATCAGGGTGAGCCCGGGGCGGAGCGTGCGCGTATAGCGGCCGAAGCGCTCGACCGTGTAGTTCCAGCCTTGCGGCACGACTTTGACGCCGGCCGCGAGCACCGCCACGAACAGAACGAGCAGAACGAGGACGAAGATATTGAAGCCGAGCATGGCACCCTCCTAGAGGTGTCTGGCGAGCCAGTGACGGTTAGCACTCACCTTTTATCGGCAGCCGATAGATGGGTGTGCATGCCTCCGAATTTAAGAGCATCCACGGCCGTCATGGCGAAATCAGCTTGGAGATCTCCCACGCAGCGGCACGGGCGGCGGCATCGGCGGTAGGTCCCCATTTTCTGTCGAGCGAGCCTTTGCGCACGATCCTCGTTTGTGACACCCCGCCAAGGGTATTGCCGTCAGGGCCGAAGATCGTCCAGTCGATGCGCACGCTTTGCCGTCCCCCCTTGACTGCGGTGACCTTGACGATGCCTTCCACCGAATAGACGTTGGCGGCAAGGGAGGTGGCGGTCTTGACGCCCGCGGCGGACAGCCTCTTGCCGAGCGCCGCGGCGAGTGCTTGTTCGCCATCGCCGGGCGCGCCCGCAACTGAGATATAGGCGAGCGGCGCCTCCGGCTTTGCCTCGGGCTTGGCAGAATCAACCTTCGCAGCATCAGGCTTGGCAGCGTCTGTCTCGGCGCCCATGGCGGCGAGCGAAAGCACAAGCCAGGCGCCACAAAGGAAGAGGAATGCGCGAGGAGCTCGCATGCGGTCTGTTCCGGCGATCGCGGTCAAGGAGAAATTGGGCCACCGCTCAATCTAGCGCGCAGCCGCCTTCGCCCCACCCATGTCCCATAGTTTGACGGTGTCATCATTGCTGCCGGAAGCGAGTTCCGAGCCGTCGGGCGAAAAAGCAAGGCTCTGGAGCCAGTCGGCATGATCGAAACCGCCAAGCGAGGCACCGCTCGCTACGTCCCACAGCACGACCTTGTTGTCGAAATTCCCGGTCGCGGCTGTCTTGCCATCGGGTGAGAGGGCCACGCAGCAAATCGACGCGTTGCCCTCGCCGAAATGAATGACTTCCTTGGCGCTTGCCAGATCCCAAACATGCACCTTGGAATCGGCTCCGGTCGACAGCAAACGCGTGCCGTCAGGGGTGAAGACCAGGGAATAGACGCCGTAATTGTTGTCCGGCTTGATGCTGTGCAATAGGTGCCCGCTTGCCGCGTCCCACACTTTAACGTCACCGTCGGTGTGTCCGGAGGCAATGAGCTTTCCGTCCGGAGAAAGGGCGATGGCGTGGGTCTTGCCAACGTGAGGATCGAGGCTTCGCAGCTGCTTTCCGGTGTCCGAGTTCCAAATCCGGACTGTTCCGTCATAGCTTCCGGAAACGAGCCTCTTGCCGTCAGGCGAAAACGCCACGGAGACGACATCATCGGAGTGCCCTTTAAAACTTCGTACCAGCTGGCCGGTCTCGGCATCCCAAAGCAACACCAAATCATCGTAGTTGCCGGAGGCGAGATATTTCCCATCCGGCGAGACGACCATCCGGCAGCAGGCTCTTTGCGATCCGAGGCCAAGCTCTGCACCGACGGTGCCATTGGCAGGATCCAGCTGCATGAAATACCCCCCGGAGACGAGCGCATAGATCCGCCTGCCATCGGGGGAAAAGGCAACCGAGACGACATCGTACTGCAATGGACCGAAGCTGCGCAGCAGCGAGGGATTGTCTGTGGATCGCGTCTCGGTCTGTTTTGGCTCGGCCGCCGCATTCGGCGCGACCGCCGCGATCTTGTCTTCGGACTTCCTATCGTCCACTGCCGGCGCCGAGGCGCCAGTAGGCGCGGAACCTGTCTTGGCGGCCTCCCGCCAGCGTTCGGACTCGGCGGCGTCTTTGGTCACGCCTTCGCCGCTCTGATACATGTCGGCGAGGCTGGTCATCGCCAAGGTATTGCCCACGTCGGCCGCCTTGCGATACCAACGCACCGCCTCCCCATCGTTTTCAGCAACGCCTTGGCCGTACCGGTAGGCAATAGCGACATAGACCATCCCGAATTGGTCGCCGAGATCGGCCGCCTTGCGAAACCAATTTAGCGCTTCCGCTTCATCCTTGGTCACGACTTGGCCGTCGCGCAGCTTTTGGCCGACATCGAGCATCGCCGAGGTTTTCTTCTGCTCGTCGCCTTTAGCAAACAGGCGCTTGGCTTCTGTCCCATTCTTGGGGACGCCCCGTCCCTCTCGATACATTAGCGCTAAACGATAGGTGCCTTTGACGTCGCCTCGATCCGCTGCCTTGCGGTACCACTCAACTGCCTCCTCCTCATTCTTGGTAAGGCCGAGCGTTGCGTCGACATAGCCGTCGCCGAGGCGGGTCATGCCGTCGGCGG
>DASUZQ010000346.1:0-3784 GCA_036376815.1 Methyloceanibacter sp.
CCTGACGCGGGGCCGTCGCACGGAGTGCGTGGCGACCTCGTTGCAGATCCCTTATGGCGAGGATCAGCGCTCGATGCGGCTTATCTTCGATCCCTCGAGGCTCAAATTGTACATCAGTCCCTGCGCATCGAAGATGAAGGCGATGACCGGGCTGGTGAGGGTGTCGGTATCGATGGCTCCGCCGGCACCGACCGTGACCACCACGATCGATCCATCGACGCCAACCTTCCAGCCATAGGCGTTGCGGAATCCGGCGAGCGCGTCTTCGGTCATGAACATGATGATCACCGACCTCGACTGAACCCCGAGCTGGAAGCCGAAAGAGGCCGAGATGATGTTGTAATAGCCTGCGGGCTCTCCCCTGATGATAAGAACCCCTTCTCCATATTCCCCGCCGAAGCCGAGGCCTGCCTTGATCACCGAGGGAAATACCAGGACGCCCGCAGCCTTTCGGCCAAGCTCGCGCGCGGACGGATTTTGGGCGACGAAGCTCGTCAGCGTCGCATTGGCGTCAGCGTTGATCTGAGTGGCCGAGGCCGCGTTGGCGGTTTGCGGCACCGCTGCGAGCGCAAGCAAGGCAAATGACATCAGGAATAGGGCACGCAAAGCGTTCATGTCGAAGCTCCCACTGGCCGCATCTCCGTCAAGCACTCCTGCGCCGCAAATCCGGCGACTTTAGGCAAAGAAAAAGGCGAGGTGCCGAAGCCCCTCGCCTTTTTGCATTGCGTCAGCGGGCTTTACGCGGCCTTGGCGTAGTAGGAATTGAGCCCGTTCATCACCTTCTGCTTGTCGAAATCGGCTCCCATGGCAAGCATGGCGTCGGCAAAGCGGCCGGCGATCTCGGCGATCTGTTCCTGCGACAGCTGGTTGAGGATGCCGATGCGCACCTGCACGGGCTCGGACAGTGTCGGCCAGATGCCGAAGCCCTGCGCCCTGGCGCCCTGAACCAGCTCCTTCTCCTTGCCCTTGAGCTTGCCGGGAAGGTTGAGCACGACAAGGCTCGTCATGTTTGAGGTGACGTCGCAGCCCATGGCCTCCACCGCCTGGCGGAGCGCCTTCTCGTGATAGGCGTAGTCGGACGCTTTGCGGCGCCGGCCATAGCCGAGGATGATGCGCAAGGCCTCGTGGAACGCCGCCACCGCATAGCAGGAATGGGTCTGGTGATAGGCCGGCGTCGGCGTGTCCTTGCCGTCGATGATGCCCCAATGGCGTGCGTCGAGGATCGGATGGTGGACATAGGTGCGGCAGCCGCGCTTCCGCACCATCTCGATGGCCTTGTCGGTGAAACTGACCGGCGCATAGGTAAGCGGCAGCGACAGCACGCCCTTCTGCGGACACGACGCCCAGCCGACCACGCCCGGATAGTCGTCGATATTGAAGTCGGCGACGCCGAGGCTCGACACCGCATCAACGATGCCCATCACCCCGTGCTTGAGGCAGGCGTCGCTGAAGCCCTTAAGGTCGTTGATGCGGCCTGATCCAGTTTCCCAATGGGCCATGAACGCCCACATCGGCTTGTGCTGTGCCAGCGCCTTGTCGACCGTCTCGCCGCTCACCGACTGGCCGTGTGGCGTGTCGATCACCACCACGCTATTAGATTTCGGATTCAGTGAATCCGCCGCAAGCTCCTCGGCGGTCGATGCCTTCATGCGGATGGTCAGCGTGTCGATGCCTGAGAAGGTGCCGTTAGGGAAGGCCACGACTTTGTCGCCGGGCAGGATGAGCGACAGCACGCAGTCGAGTCCCGAGAAGCCCGTGCCGGCGACGCCGTAGGTGTAGACGTTCTTGGTCCCCCACAGCTCGCGCAACATCTCCTTGGCTTCGAGCATGCCGCGGAGAACGTCCTTCTGCATGTGATCGGCGACGCCGGTCTTGGCGAAGCGCTCCAGCACGCGAGGATCGGTGTTCCCCGGCCCTGGGCCGGCGGCAAGCGTCTCGGGGATGTCAAGCTGCGGATAAATCGTCATTTTCGGAACCCTCACGAAGGTCGAATGGTCGGCGCACAAATATTCGGCATATCGTCTAGCGGGCTGGAGGCCCGGCGGCAAGTCCGCCGAGGCCCGGTTTAGGCTGCCTTGGCAGCCCGTGAGGCCAGCACCTGGTCGGCGATCTTGCCGGTCAGCTCGGCGAGATGATCGAATTTGGCGGTGAAGGTGCCCACCCCCGCGGTCGCCGATCTGAGCTCCACGATCAGGTTCTGAATCTCGGCCTCCGGGATCTGCGCCTGCACCAGGTCCCATCCCGGCCAGCCCGGCCGGGTATCGAAACCGAGGATCTGCCCGCGCCGCGACGAGATGATGCCGTTGATCTTGGCTGTCGCCTCTGAGGGCACCGCAATCTCGACCGCCATGACCGGCTCAAGCAGCACGGGCGAGCATTGCGGCAAGCCTTCGCTCATGGCGATGCGCCCGGCCTGGCGAAAGGCCATGTCAGAGGAATCGACCGAGTGATAGGAGCCGTCGATCAGACAGACACCGACATCGACCACGTTGAACCCGAGCGGGCCCGAGTGAAGATAATCACGCACGCCGATCTCGACCGACGGGATGTAATTTTTCGGCACCACGCCACCGGTGATCTCGTCGCTGAACTCGAAGCCGCTCCCTCGCGGTCGCGGGCTGATGGTCACCACCACATCGCCGAACTGGCCGTGGCCGCCGGACTGCTTCTTGTGACGGCCGCGCACCTCGGTCGATTTGCGGATGGTCTCCTTGTAGGGGATCTGGCGCGGCCTGGTCGAAGCGTCGATGCCGTATTTGCTGGTGAGTTTCTCGAGCGCCACGCGGAGGTGCATCTCCCCCTGCCCCCATAGCACCATCTCGCCCATGTCCTGGCTGTGGGTGAGCGAGATCGAGGGATCCTCCTCGATGATCTTGGCGATGGCTGCGGTGAGCTTCACCTCGTCTTTCTTCTCCTTGGCGGCGATGGCGAGGCCAAACACCGGCTGGCTTGGCGGCACGGTCTCGAGCTTCAGCGGCTTCGCCTTCTCGGCGACGAGCGTGTCTCCGGTCTTCACGCTATCGAGGCGGCCGAAGGCGACGGTATCGCCGGCCTTCGTCTCGCCGCGCTTGGTCGGCTCCTGGCCCATGAGAGTGAAGATGCCGGAGATGCGCTCGTCGTCGGCACCGCCATGCAACGTGGAGCCGTCTGCGAAACCGCCGGTGAGCACGCGAGCGAGCGAAAGCTTGCCGCCATGCGCGGTGTGGAAGGTCTTGAGGATGTAGGCGCAAGAGGGCGCGCCATCGACTTTAAGGCGCTTGGCTGTGTCGCCGACAAAAGGGGCTTCGTGCCTCAGCGCTTTCAAGAGCCGGAAGATGCCGTGGCTCGTTTCGGCCGATCCCATCAGCACCGGGCAGATCAGCCCGTCGCGCAGCTCCTTGGAGAGGTCGTCGAACACCTTGTCGCGCGGCGGCGGCACGTCCTCCAACAGCTGCTCCATCAGCTCGTCGTCATAGTCGGCGAGCTTTTCGAGCATGGAGAACCGCGCCTGTTTCTCGCCGTCGGCAAGCGCCTCTGGAATGGCGATCACTTCGCTTGGCGCGTGTTCGCGATAGACATAGGCACGTTCGAGCGCGAGGTCGATGAAGCCGGTGACGATCTCGTTCTCCCAGATCGGCACCTGGCGCAGCACAAGCGGCTTGGTCGAGGCCGGCTGCAGCATGGGCACGTTGTCGCGGACGCGCGCCTCGGCCTTGTCGATCTTGTTGATGAACAGGAAGTGGGGAATGCCGCGATCCTCCAGCTGCTTCATGATCAGCTGGAGCGCAGGAACCTTCTTCTCGTC
>DASUZQ010000347.1:0-3289 GCA_036376815.1 Methyloceanibacter sp.
AGGATGGCCGGGTCAACTCGCAACTCCTCTTCTACCTGTCCGGCATCACGCACCTGATCGAGGGACGCAAGATCGCAGCCGCCATCGTGCAGCCGACGTTCGAGCCGACCTACAGCCACTCCGCGGTCACGCCGGGCCAACTCGCCGATTTCGAGCGACACCTCACCGACGCCATCGTCAACGCCATGTCGACCAAGCCGTATCGTGCCCGTGGCGAGTGGTGTCGGTTCGCGCCGTGCAAGGCGATCTGCCCGCTGTGGACCGGCTTCCTCGTCGATCTGTCCGCGCTCGGCAAGCCTCCGGTGCGCGCTGACGTCGGACCCGAGCCCGAGTGGGGTCTCTTTCTTGCCCGGGCCAAGCGGTTAGTTGATTCCGCGATCCAATATAAAAGCGCAATAGATGACGCCCTGATGGAGCACCTGCGCCAAGGCGGCAAGGCCGACGGCTTCGCGCTCAAGCCTGCGGTAAAGAACCGCAAGTGGCTCGACGACGTCGACACCGTCGCCAAGACGCTCGCCAAGCTGGGGTTAAACACCGACCAGATCTGGCAGAAGAAACTACAGACCTTCAAGGTCGTCGACACCGCCGCCAAGCGGCTCGGTGTCGAAGTCCCCGATCATCTTCGTCCGCGCCCGCAAAGCGTGGATCTCGTCCTCACCTATGAGGGCGATCCGGCAGCGGTCAATCCGACGCAATTGACCGCCGACTTCACCGCGTCATTGAAAAAGATCAAACAGGAGACAGGATAAATGGCTACGCAAGTATCGAAACCAGCAGCGACAGGATTGAGCACGGATCTCGCATCGCGGCTGCTCAGCGGCATCGGACAGAGCCGCTCTGCCACCACCATCCCGGGCGGCAAGCCGCTGCTTCGTTTGACCAAGGGCAGTGGCTGGGTGTTCGGCCAGAACGACGAGCCGGTGCAGGACGGCTCAAGCTGGGTCGCCAACCCGCTCAGCATCATGCACGGCTTCTGTGCATGGACACGCTACGACGCCAAGGACAAGAAGACCAACGAGCTTGTCGGCGAGGTGATGGTCCCGATCTACGAGGCCAAGCCGGCGAAGCCGGATCCCGTTGGTGAAGCGCAGTGGCCGTACGCCGAGCAGCGCAGCATCGAGATGAAGTGTCTCGACGGCGACGATGCCGGCACCGAGGTGCTCTACAAGAACTCCTCGCTCGGCGGCATGCGCTCGTTCGACGGCGTGCTCGCCGCGCTGCAGGCGCAGTTGCAGAAGGATCCCAACCACCCCTGCCCGGTGCTGCAGTTCGGCATCGACAGCTACAAGCACAAGGTCTGGGGCGAGGTGCTCGTCCCGATCTTCGACATCGTCGGCTGGGCGGATATGAACGGTAATCTGGCCGAGGAGACCGAGGACAACGGTGGTGGTCCCTCGACCACCGAAGCGCAGACCGAGGAGGAGGCCGAGGAGGACGTGGTCGAGCTTGCCACCGCGCCGGCGCAGACCACCCGCAAGGCCGCGGCCGCCAAGGCCGAGCCCGCTCCCAAGGCGGCCAAGGCACCGCCCAAGGCTTCGCTGCGCAAGGCCGCACCGGCCGAGCCGGCGCCGACCTCCCGTCGTCGCCCCGTCCGGCGGTGACCCATGCTGGCACCCGGTTCAAAGCCCCTGCGCGAGCCGGGTGCCACCTTCGCCCCGGACCAGATCGGCTGGTTCGATTGGGAGACCAAGTCGGAGGTCGATATCTCCGACGGCACCTTCCGCTACATGGAGAGTGCCAGCCCCCTCATCCTTGCTATCGCCATCGGCGATGGCCCCGCATTCGCGCTGCCGTGGCCGCTGACGTGGCGTTCGCTGCCCCCCGAGATCCGGGCGTTCCACAAGCGTGTGCAGGCTGGCGAGGCCGTCTGGGCCGCGTGGAACGCCATCTTCGACCGGGAAGTCTGGAATCAACTCACCGACTTTCCCGAGCTTGACCCCGAGAACGTGATCGACGTCATGGCGCAGGCGGTCGCGGCCGGGCTGCCCGGGCAACTCGATGGCGCCGGCATGTACTCCGGAGCCGGGCGCAAGACCGCCGACAGCAAGAAGCTGATCACGCTGTTCTGCACCGGCACCAAGGCGACCAAGCGCGAGCCGGCCGTGCCGCCGGCCAATCCACAGGACCATCCTGTGGAATGGGCGCGCTTCCTCGAATACGCCGCCAACGACGTCGAGGTGATGCGCGACGTCTTCAATCTCACCATGCAGTTGCCCATCGAGGACTGGGAGGAGTACTGGGTCAGCGAGCGCATCAACCTGCGCGGCATCCGTTTCGACCGCGGCCTCGCCACCAAGGCTGCCGCCATGGCGGTTGTCGACAAGGATATCGCCGCCGAGGAGATCGCCGGACTGACCGACGGCGAGATCAACCGGGTCACCGAGGTGCAGCGCATGGCCAAGTGGGTGCACCGCGTGGTGGCCAACCCCAAGGCGCGCGAGATCATCGAGAAGCGTGGCGAGGAGACCGACACCGACGAGAACGGCGAGATCATCGTCACCAAGGCGGCCAAGTTCTCGCTCACCCGTCGGCGCATCTCGCTGCTGATCGCGCTGCTCGACACCATGCGCACGGAAACACCGGACAAGTTCACCGAGATGGATGCCAAGGCGCTGCGCCTGCTCACCATCCGTCAATACGGCGGAAGCACGACGCCATACAAGTTCACACGCATGCTGGAGACCTGCTACGGCGATGAGTTGCTCGGCATGTTCGTGTTCAACGGTGCGCCGCAGACCGGCCGCTTCTCCAGCCGCATCGTCCAGCTTCACAACCTGATGCGCGACGCGCTGCCCTACGAGATGGACGCCATCGACGCGCTGCTCGATGACTGCGATGCCGTTACCTTTGCAGAGGTCGGCGACGACACGCCGATCTCGCGCAAGCTCAGCATGCTGATCCGCCCGACGCTGGTCCCCGAGGACGGCAACGCCTTCGTGTGGGGCGACTTCGAACAGATCGAGGCGCGTGTGCTGCCGTGGCTGGCGGACAGCCCGGGCGGAGAGAAGCGGCTCGACATCTTCCGCGAGGTCGACGCCGACCCCTCGCTCCCCGACCTGTACACCCGCAGCGCCGCCGACATCTCCGGGCTGCCTATCGAGGAAGTGACCAAGCCGATCCGCCAGCGCGGCAAGGTGACCGAGCTTGCCTGCGGCTTCGGCGGCGGCGTCAATGCGCTGCAGAACATGGCGGCCAACTACGGCATGCGGCTGGAGGATTCGCTCGCCAAGCTGAGCGTCGACAACTGGCGTGCGGCCAACCCGTGGGCCTACGATTTCTGGCAGGGCTT
>DASUZQ010000348.1:0-12948 GCA_036376815.1 Methyloceanibacter sp.
GATGCGAGCCTGAAAGCGCTCGGGCGCAAGCACACAAGCGATGAGGCGCTTGCCGCGCTCGCCATCGCCAAGCAAAAGTTCGAACGCGTGTCTTTCGATCTGATCTATGCGCGCCAGGGACAGACTTTACCCGCCTGGCGCGACGAGCTCACTCGCGCGCTGACCCACGCGCAGGACCATCTCTCGCTTTACCAGCTCACCATCGAGGAAGGCACGCCGTTCGCCGCGCTCCACGCTTCTGGCGCCCTTAAAGTCCCCGAGGGCGAGCAGGCCGAAGAATTCTATCTCCTCACCCAGGAGCTTTGCGATTCCGCGGGCCTCCCCTCCTACGAAGTGTCGAACCATGCGCGGCCTGGAGCCGAGTCGCGGCACAATCTGCTTTACTGGCGCGGTCACGACTATGCCGGCGTCGGCCCAGGCGCCCATAGCCGCATTACCCGAGACGACGGCAAGCATGCGATCGCCATCCGCAAATCCCCGGAAGCCTGGATCGACGCGGTCGCCGCCTCAGGTCACGGCATCGAGCAGGACGAGCGCTTGAGCCCGCAAAACTCTGCCGACGAATATCTGCTCATGGGCTTGCGCCTCGCCGAAGGCATCGACGTGACGCGGCTCAAAGCCATCGACGGGCGGAAGCTCGACGACGCGCGGCTGCAACAGCTCGAGGCGCAAGGCCTGGTCAAGCGGACTCCCGGCCGGCTGCGGGCGACCGACGCCGGACGCCTCGTGCTCGACCGGCTGATAGTCGAGCTCGCCGCCTAATATTGCGCGCTAGTGAAGCTGTTAGGCGCGGGCTCCATCACCTGCGGCCCGTATTCGCGCACTTCGAGAATGGCGAGCCCGCGCTCCGATGTGCCGTCGGGCAGCAGCCTGAACAATCCGTCGACACCGGCAAAGCCGCTTCCGCGCGTGAGCGTCGTCGCCGTGTAGCGCTGCCCCGGAGGATTTGGCGACAGCGACACGGCGAGGCTTACCGCGTCATAGCCGAGGCTTGCGATGCGCGGCGGGGTCGAGCCATAGGTCTTGGCGTATTTGCCGACGAAATCGCTCCAGCCCTTCGGGTCAGGTGCCGGGAACCAGCTGCCGACCAGGGCCGTCTCCCTGCCGATCGCGGGATAGTCCCATTGCCCGGTGCCGAGGAATTGCAGGCCTTTGCTGGTGACGCCGTTCGAGGCAAGGAGCGGCGCGAGCGATTGAAGGTCCTCTGGCCCCGCGGGCAAGAACAGCGCATCGACCTGCCCGGCCTTCATGGCGTTTGCCACCTGCCGCACCGGGCCGAGCATGGCATTGGCGTCGTTCGGCGGGAAGGTGGCGCGCACCACGGCCTGCCCGCCGCTCCGCCCGATGCTGCGCGCAAACGCTTCCTCTGCCAGCCTGCCGTAAGGCGATTGCGGGATCAGCAGCGCAAAATTGTGTTTGCCGCGGGAGGCGGCGTAGGAAACGATGCGCGGCACGTCGCGTCCGGCGAGGAAGCTCAAAAGATAGACGCCGCCGCCGGCGACCTTCTCGTCGCTGGAAAACGCGATCATGGGAATGTTCGACTGGCGCGCGATCGGGGCGGCGGCAGCGACTTCCTGCGCGAAGAGCGGCCCGATGATCAGCTCGGCGCCGTCCTGGATCGCGCTCTGCGCCGCCGCTTGCGCTCCCGCCGGCGTGCCCTTGGTGTCTTTCGGCACGAGCGAGACCGACGGATTGTCGAAATCGAATAGCGCAAGCTCGGCCGCCTGTTTCAGCGCCTTGGCGACCGAGGGCGTGTTGCCCGAGCCGGTGAGCGGCAGGAGCAGAGCGACCTTCACCGCGCCGGTCGAGCCGGTCACGCCCGGACTTATCGCCCCTGGCCCGCTGCCGCCGCCGCAAGCGGCGAGCAGCATCGAAACCGCAAAGCCCGCCAGCAGAACCTTCGCGGCGCGAAGCGTCAGACCAATCCGTGGTGGAAGTCGCATGACCCCTTCGCTTCAAGGCGAGCGAAGCGCGAGGCTATCGCGAGGCCTTGTGTCCCCGAGCGGCAGACGCAAGCTTACCTTCGTCCATCGGCCCTGCAAAAATCGCCGCCGTCCGCCCTTTGGGCAAAATTTCGACCGCAACTATGGCTCATTCGTGATGGGCGCGAACCGCCACTATAGCATGGCGCTTCTTCAAGCATAGCGCAGCTCAAGCCCTCACTTTAGGCAGTTCACCGGCAGCCTGCCTGAGCTATAAGCGCATGCGTGCGGGACCATCGCCACGACGACCAAGACGCAGCGCGCAAGCTGATTCAGCGCGTTGACGCCGCGCTCGCCGGCGAAATGGAGCGCCAGCTTGAGCCCGGCCTCTATCTCGTGGCGACGCCGATCGGCAACCTCGCCGACATTTCGCTCCGCGCTCTTGCCGTGCTCGCCCGCGCCGATCTGATCGCGGCAGAAGACACGCGCCACAGCCGCAAGCTTCTCTCCCATTTCGGCATCAAGGCTGAGCTCACGCCCTATCACGAGCACAATGCTGCGAAGGAGCGCCCGCGGCTGCTCGCGCGCATCAGGGCGGGATTCGCGGTGGCGCTGATCTCCGATGCCGGCACGCCGCTGATCTCAGATCCGGGCTACAAGCTCGTGCGCGAAGCTTTGGAGGCTGGGCTTCAGGTGACGAGCGTGCCGGGGCCGTCCGCCGTGCTCGCGGCGCTGACCAGCGCCGGACTTCCCACTGATACATTTCTTTTCGCAGGCTTTCTGCCGCCGAAGGCCGGCGCGCGGCGGAAGCGGCTCGAGGAGCTGAAGCCGGTTCCTGCCACGCTGATCTTCTACGAGACCGCGTCGCGTCTTGCCGCGAGCCTCGCCGACATGGCTGAGGTCTACGGCGCGCGGGAGGCGGCGATCGCCAAGGAGCTCACCAAGCTGCATGAGAGCGTCGCCCGCGGGACTCCCGCCGAGCTTGCCGCAGCGTTGGGCTCGACCGAGCTCAAGGGCGAATTCGTGGTGCTGGTCGGTCCGCCAAATCCGCACGAAGCGGAGATCAGCGACGACGCGATCATGGCGAGCCTCACGCAGGCTTTGCAGCAGGAAAGCTTCCGCGACGCCGTGCGCAGCGTTGCCGACAAATTCAAGCTCAAGCGGAGCCGCGTCTACGAGCTTGGGCTAACGCTCGAGCGCAAGGGCAGCGATCGGCCGTGAGCGAGAAGCGGGTCAGGGCCTACCGTCATGGGCTGCTCGCCGAAACCGTCGCTGCGCTCCTGCTTCGCCTCAAAGGTCACCGCATCATCGCGCGCCGCTACAAGACGCCGGTGGGCGAGATCGATCTCGTGGCGCTCAAAGGCAAGCGGCTCGCCTTCGTCGAGGTGAAGCAGCGCAAGACCTTTGATGAGGCCGGCTGGTCGCTGCCTACACGCGCGCGGCGGCGCATCGTCAGGGCCGCGCAATATTGGCTCGCCGGTCACCCGGACTTTGCCGGCCACGACATCGCCTTCGACGTGGTGCTGGCCGCGCCCTGGGCTCTGCCCCGCTATATCGAGAACGCGTTTATCGTGTAGCGAATACCATGCTCGGCCCTACCTCACCTCGTGGGGGGATGGAGTTTGTAGAGAGTCTCTGCCTATAACAGCGCCATGGCCCTCAAAGTCGCCTTCCAGATGGACCCGATCGAGCGCATCGATATCAGGGGCGATTCCACCTTCGCTTTGCTGCTCGAAGCGCAATGGCGCGGCCACGACGTGTTCTATTACACGCCGAACAATCTCTCGCTCCGCGACGGCAGACTGATCGCGCTCGGCCATAGCCTCACGGTGGAGGACAAGCCAGGCGACCACTACAGGCTGGCGCATGAGCGCGAGGAGGACCTGTCCAAGTTCGACGTGGTGCATCTCCGCCAAGACCCACCCTTCGACATGGCCTACATCACCACCACGCATCTCTTGGAGCGCATCCACCCCAAGACTTTCGTGGTGAACAACCCAGCGGCGGTGCGCAACGCGCCCGAGAAAGTGTTCGTGCTCGACTTCCTCGATCTGATGCCGCCCACCCTCGTCACCCGCTCGCCCGAGGCCATCAAGGCGTTCCGAGACAAGCACAAGGACATCGTGGTGAAGCCGCTTTACGGCAATGGCGGCGCCGCCGTGTTCCACGTTCCGCCGGGCGACACCAATCTCAATTCTCTGATCGAGCTGCTCGGCATGACCTTCCGCGAGCCGATCATGGTGCAGCGCTATCTGCCCGAGGTGCGCGGCGGCGACAAGCGCATCATCCTGGTCGACGGCGAGATCGCAGGCGCCATCAACCGCGTGCCGGCCAAAGACGAAACGCGCTCCAATCTCCATGTCGGCGGCAGGTCCGAGCCCGCCACGCTCACGCCACGCGACAAGGAGATCTGCGCGCGGCTCGGGCCTGAGCTCAAGAAGCGCGGGCTGATCTTCGTCGGCATCGACGTGATCGGCGACTACCTCACCGAGATCAACGTCACCTCGCCGACCGGCATCCGCCAAGTCGCGCAGTTCGGCGGCCCCGACATCGCCGCCATGATCTGGGACGTGATCGAGGCGAAGGTGAAGCGGGAGAGGAAAAGATGACGCGAGATGTCAAGCACTTCGGCGAGGTGTTCGACGCCCACACCACAGCCGAGTTCCAAACGCGCGATATCGAGGCGACCATGGCCACATGGGAGGCACCCCGCATGTCACTCATGTCCCGGTGATGACCGGCGGTCACGGGGCTGACGCGGTGCGCAGCTTCTATGAGACCTGGTTCATCGGCCATTGGCCGGAAGACGTCAAGATCACGCTGGTCTCGCGCACGGTTGGCGAGAGCCGGCTGGTCGACGAGCTGATCCTCTCCTTCACCCACGATTGCGAGATGCCGGCGATTCTGCCGGGCATCAGACCAACCGGGCGCCAGGTGACGGTTCCCACCGTGGTGATCGTCGGTTTCGATCGAGACAGCAAGATCACGCATGAGCACATCTATTGGGACCAGGCGACGATGCTGGTGCAGCTCGGGCTGCTCGATCCATCAGCGCTGCCCGTCACCGGCGCCGAGCAGGCGGCGCGGCTGCTCGATCCGGCGCTGCCGTCGAATGAGCTGATCGCCGCGGCCTGAATGCCACCGACAATGCGGAAACCGAGGAATTGGGGTATCGTCATTGGAAGGTCTTGACGGCGCGCCCCTCCAACCAGCCTCGGAGTCGTCCATGAAAGTCCGGATTCCGCCGAAGACGAAATCGTCCAAGACGGACTCCAACCGCCGCCACGCCAAGCTACTCCTGGAGAAGGAACGGCGCGCGATCCGGGCTCGCAACAAGCCTTATCGCAAAGCGCGCGCCGCTTTCATGCGGGCGCGAAAGGCAGCTCTGACACCCGAGGCGATAAAGAACGCGAAGCCACTCCTCGACAGCCGCCGGAGAGATTTTGCGCAAGCGGCGCTGCCGCTCGATGGCGATGCCGACGCTGTCGCGGACGCAAAGGCGCAAACCCGCAAATCGCTCGACCGGGCTCTCTCGCGTGCGATCCCCGCCTATAAGCGCTATCGCACCGCGCGCGACGTCTATCTGAAGAAGCTGTCGGTCCTATCCCGCAAGGCCGCGGCGGTCCCTCGCCCCGAGCGCCTGGTCGCCGACATCGGCGACAACGTCTTCACCGACGATCCGGACGCGCAAAGCTTTGGACCGCCCTACGAGCTCTACGACGTTTCGACGCTCGATCTCGGCTACCCCGGCGACATGATCACCCATAACGGCTCCTTCGTGGAGCCGCAGAACGGGATCCTGTTCAACGACATACGGTTCAGGCACAGCGAGGACAGCTGGTTCGTCTCCTACAATCCCCGCGCCGAGGCCTGGACCAGAGTCGCCGCCGGGGTGAATTATCGCGTCCCGGCAACGGGATACCTGAAGGGCGGGATCGTCCTGCGCAATCTCTACAATCACTTCTCCTACGCGGTCACCGACAATTTCGGCATCTCCCACGCCTATCTGACCGTCAGCCAATCGATCTTCATCGACATCGTTCGCTCCGGCGAGGTCACGCGCTTTTCCAAGGTCATGGCCAATAACGGGCTCCAATCCCTGGGCGGCACCGAGCTCAGCCACGCGGAATCTCCCATCCCCACCTTCACGCCGATCACGTTCGGATTCACCACCAGGGACGCGTTCCTCAAGGGCGAAAATATCCAGATATTCGCAGGGTCGGAGATTTACCTGGGGAGCGACCTCGACGACATGAATTCCTTCGGGGAGGCAACTCTGACCTGGCAGTTGCTGAGCTTCTTCCTACGCGTATGATCCGACGCGTAACTGGGGGATGTTCCTATATTGTTCTTGGCAACCGAGTGCGACTTGGCTAGAGTGGAACCTGAGGCTGTAGAGTTGAGCCTGAACGGGGGCTTCAGCGATGTTTGCCCGGGTCACCACCGTCGCCTTTGAGGGCATCGAGGCGCGGCCGATCGATGTGCAGGTCTAGATCGGGCCGGGGATGCCGCACTTCACCATCGTCGGCCTCCCCGACAAGGCCGTGGCCGAGAGCCGGGAGCGGGTGCGCGGCGCGCTGAACGCCATCGGGCTCGCGCTCCCGCCGAAGCGCATCACCGTCAACCTCGCCCCAGCCGACCAGCCGAAGGAAGGGAGCCATTACGACCTCCCCATCGCGCTCGGGCTGATGGCTGCGACCGGCGCCGTGGCTCATGACGCGATCGAAGCCTATTGCGTGCTCGGCGAGCTTGCCCTTGACGGCTCGATCGCCGCCATCGCCGGCGCGCTTCCAGCGGCGATTGGGGCGAACGCACTCGGCAAAGGCCTGATCTGCCCGCGCGATTCAGGCGCCGAGGCAGCCTGGGCCGCTGCCGACATGCAGATCCTCGCGCCGTGCAATCTGCTTCAGCTCGTCAACCACTTCAAAGGCCTGCAGACGCTGAAGCGCCCGCTGCCGACGCCTGACCCAGGCGATGAAGCGATGCCCGACTTGCGCGACATCAAGGGCCAGGAAACCGCCAAGCGCGCGCTCGAAGTGGCCGCGGCCGGCGGGCATAACCTCCTGATGATCGGCCCTCCTGGCGCCGGCAAGTCGATGTTGGCCAAGCGGCTCCCCTCCCTCCTCCCGCCGCTTCAGCCAGCCGAGATGCTTGAGGTGAGCATGATCAGGAGCCTCGCCGGCGATCTTGCCGGAGGGCGCATCGGCAGGACGCGTCCCTTCCGCGCCCCGCATCATTCCGCGAGCATGGCGGCGCTCGTCGGCGGCGGCACGCGCCCGCGCCCGGGCGAGGTGGCCTTGGCGCATCTAGGCGTGCTGTTCCTCGACGAGCTGCCGGAGTTCGCGGCCCAAGTGCTCGACGCGCTGCGTCAGCCGCTCGAGGCCGGCGAGACCGTGATCGCGCGCGCCAATCACCGCATCTCCTATCTGTCGCGCGTTCAGCTCATCGCCGCGATGAACCCATGCCGCTGCGGCCGCGCCGGCGAGCCTGGCGCCAGGGCCGCGGGTGCGTCGAACGCTATCAGGCCCGCATCTCAGGGCCGCTGCTCGACCGCATCGATCTGCAGATCGAGGTGCCTGCGGTCAGCGCCGCAGACCTCGTGCTGCCGGCCGCCTCCGAAGGAAGCGCCGAGGTTCGCGCCCGTGTCGCTGCGGCCCGCGCCATCCAGGCCGAGCGCTTCGCCGCGCTGAAACATCCGCGTGCGCGCACCAATGCCGATTGCGACGGGAGCCTGCTCGAGGATATCGCCGCGCCCGACCACGCCGGGCGCACGCTTCTGCGCGAGGCCGCCGACGCCCTTGGCCTGAGCGCACGCGGCTATCACCGGACGCTTCGCGTCGCCCGCACGCTCGCCGATCTCGACGGCGAGGCACGCGTCGCCCGCATCCATATCGCCGAGGCGCTGAGCTATCGCGGCGAGACGTTGCGCCGCGCGCAAGCTGCCGCGTGAGTCTGGCCAAGCTCTGGATAAACATTATCCTGGGTGAAAAGCCGGGGCGCCCCCCAATATCCCCAAACTGTCACACAGGGTTCGAATTGGTTTGCTAACCGGGCCTTGTTGTGGCCGAATCGGGGCTGCCGCGCCAGTTGCGTTGCTTCAGTCGCGTCGCGTCGCGCGGCCGCCTCAATTCACAGCGAGCCTGGCTGAGACATGGCAATGAAGCTGACACCCGGGCGCATCGCGGAGCGATTCCGCGGCGGTCCGATGTTTCCAGGCCTGATCTTTCCCATGATCCCGGGACTGACGTTTCGCCCTTCGCACGGAGGTCTGCTGCCCTTCACCGGGCGCTGGCGGTCGATGCCGAGACGCCTCGGGGCCTGGCATCCGCCGAAAGTCTACGGCCGCATCGGCTCCCTCGAAGTACGGCTCGCGCGCAAGAAGAGCGAGATTAGGCAGGCGCAAAGGCTCCGCTACAAAGTGTTCTACGAGGAGATGTCGGCGGTGCCCGGCGCGCTTGCCATGCTGTCGCGCCGCGACGAGGACGCCTTCGACCCCATCTTCGATCATCTGCTCGTGGTCGACCGCGGCGACCCCAATGACGGCCGACGCTGGCACCGGGCGCGCGTGGTCGGCACCTATCGCGTGCTGCGCCAGGAGGTTGCGGACCTCAATGACGGCTTCTACACGCAAGGCGAATACAATATTGAGCCGCTGATCCGCGCCAAAGGCGCCGCCTATAGCTTCATGGAGCTTGGCCGTTCCTGCGTGCTCAAGCCCTACCGCAATAAGCGCACGCTTGAGCTGCTCTGGCAGGGCGTGTGGTCTTACGTGCGCGAGCACGGCGTCGATGTGATGGTCGGTTGCGCGAGCTTCGAGGGCACCGATCCTTCGGCCCACGCCACGGCCTTGAGCTTCCTCTACCACAACGCCCTCGCGCCGGAAGACTGGCGGGTCAGGGCGCACGAGCATCTTCGCGTCGACATGAACATGCTGCCGGCCGACGCGGTTAACGCGCGCGCCGCCCTGAAGGCGCTGCCGCCTTTGATCAAAGGCTACCTCAGGCTCGGCGCCTATATCGGCGACGGTGCCGTCATCGACCGCCAATTCGGCACCACCGACGTCTTGATCATCTTGCCCGTCGAGGCGATCAGGACCCGCTACTTCGCCCATTTCGGCTCGCCTGACGAGCTTTCCGCGGCCGTCGCGCCAGGGTTCGCTTTTAACTAGGCGCAGAATAAGCGGATTTGACGCAGTGCGAGCCCGTCCTTAGATTTCGGGCGTCATGCGTCACACCGACATCAACGCCTTTCGGCCCGCGAGCGACGGCGCCGTCGGCTTGCGCGAGCTCAACGAGCGCTCGCGCGAGATCTTCAAGCGCATCGTCGAGACCTATCTCACCACCGGCGAGCCGGTCGGCTCGCGCAATTTGAGCCGCGCGCTGCCCATGACGCTGTCGCCGGCCTCGGTGCGTAACGTCATGTCGGACCTCGAGGCGCTCGGCCTCATCTACGCCCCGCACACCAGCGCCGGTAGGCTTCCCACCCAATCCGGCTTGCGCCTGTTCATCGACGGGCTGCTCGAAATCGGCGAGGTGAGCGAGGAGGAGCGGAGCCACATCGAGGCCCGCATCGCCGGCAATGGCCGCCACCGCGCGGTCGAGGAGTTCCTCGCCGAAGCCGGTGCCATGCTGTCAGGGCTTTCCGGCTGCGCCGGCGTGGTGCTGGTCGACAAACTGAGCAAGACGCTGAAGCAGGTCGAGTTCGTCAATCTCGGGCCGGGCAGGGCGCTCGCCGTGCTGGTGAGCGAGGACGGCGATGTGGAAAACCGCATCATCGCGCTTCCGGAGGGCCTGCCGTTCTCCTCGCTCACCGAAGCATCGAACTACATCAACGCGCGCATCGCCGGGCTCACGCTCGCGGAAGCCCGCTCCCGCATCGAGAAGGAGATCGAGCAGCGCCGCGCCCAACTCGACGAGCTGACCGCCCGCGTGGTCACCGAGGGGCTTGCCACCTGGTCAGGCAGCGGCGATGAGCAGAAGAGCCTCATCGTGTGCGGGCGCTCCCATCTCCTCGAAGACGTGCGCGCCATGGAGGATCTCGAGCGGGTGCGGCTTCTGTTCGAGGATCTCGAAACCAAGAAGGAACTGATCCAGCTGCTCGGCCTAGCCGAGCGCGCCGAGGGCGTGCGCATCTTCATCGGATCGGAGAACAAGCTGTTCTCGCTCTCAGGCTCGGCGCTGATCGTGTCGCCCTTCGAGGACACCGAGCAGAAGATCGTAGGCGTGCTCGGCGTCATCGGCCCGACGAGACTCAACTATGCCCGAATCATTCCCATGGTGGACTACACGGCCAGGCTGTTGGGGCGCCTTGTCCCTTGATTTTTCTGGCCTCACGGTCGATATCCCGTGAAGGTTCCGGTATCCCTTCGTTAAGAGAGCCAATGTCCGACGAAAAAACCGACGCGCGCCCCGAAGATCAAGCGGGACTTGCCAACAAAGATGCACAGGCGCCCGATCCTGCGGCCGAGGCGAGCGCCGAGCTGACCGCGCTCGTTGCCGAGAACTCCGACATGCGCGATCGCTTGCTGCGCACCATGGCCGATATGGAGAACTTGCGCCGGCGCACCGAGCGCGAGAAGGCCGACACCTCGCGCTACGCCATCTCCAATTTTGCCCGCGACGTTCTCACGGTTGGCGACAATCTCCGCCGCACCATCGAGCACGTGCCGGCCGATGCCGCCGCGCAAGATCCCGCGCTCAAGAGCTTCCTCGACGGGGTGGAGCTGACCGAGCGCGAGCTCCTGAACGTTCTCGAGCGCCACGGCGTCACCCGCATCGACCCTGTCGGCCAGCGTTTCGATCCGAACTGCCACCAGGCGATGTATGAAGTGCAGAACGCCGACGTTCCGGAAGGCACCGTGGTCGACGTGATGCAGGCCGGCTATGTGATCGGCGACCGCTGCCTGCGTCCGGCGCTGGTGGCGGTGGCCAAAGGCGGCGCCAAGCAGACGGCACCGAGCGAGCAGCCTGGCGACGGCCCGCCAACGGCCGCCAATGACGACTTCCCGGACGGCGGACCGCAAGCGGGCCGGGAACCACTTCGTGGTGAGCCGCCACGCGGCGAGCCGCATCGTGGTGGTCATCCCAGAGGCCCGCACAACAAGCACTAGACGGGCTTCGTCACCCGCCGCAGCGTCAGATTGAGGCGGCCGCCCTCAGGCAAGAGGGCGGAGGTTCCGGGCAGGATGCTGTCGATTCCGTGAAAAGCAAGCCGGTCATCGCCGGCAAGCACGACGACATCGCCTGACTTAAGCTCAAGCGCCTGCGTTTCGTCTTTGCGGGTGAGGCCGCCGATGCGGAAGATGGCGCTGTCGCCGAGCGACACCGATAAGACCGGCGCGGCAAAGTCCTCTTCGTCCTTGTCCTGATGCAGCCCCATCTTGGCACTGCCGCTGTAGTAGTTGACGAGGCAGGCTTCCGGGTCGGCCGGATAGCCTGCGACCTCACGCCAGAGATCGAGCAGCAGCTTCGGCATCGCCGGCCAGGGCTCGCCCGTCACCGGATGCGTCGGCTGATAGCGATAGCCTTGGCTCTTGTCGGTGACCCAGCCGAGCGGCCCGCAATTCGTCATGCGCACCGACATTGGCTTGCCGGAACGCGGCATGGTGGGGGTGAACAGCGGCGCCTCCTCCATCACGGCGCGCAGAGCGCGCAGGAGCCTTACTTGCTCAGCGTCCTTCAGTTTTCCCGGCAGATATTCCAAGGCCACGCCTTTGCCACGAGTTCGAGCCGTCCTACGATCCGCCACACTGCACGTTTACCAGCAAGGTCCGAGGTGATCATGGCAAAAGCCCGCAAAGCCAATCCCGACGGTTACGTGCATACGCGCGACGCCAAAGAATATCAGCGTCTGCGCGATCAAGCCCGGATGTGGCAGGGCGCCACGGCGCACGTGCTTGCCGCCGTCGGGCTTGGCCCAGGCATGAGCTGCCTTGACGTCGGCTCCGGCCCAGGCGCGGTAATGCGGCTGATGGCCGACCGCGTGGGGCTCGAGGGCCGGGTCACCGGTATTGAGATCGACGGCGCGCTCGGTGCCGAGGCGCTGCAAGACCTCCGCCGCGAAGGTGGCGCCGGATTCGAGCAGATCACCGCTGATCTTCTCAAGCTTGAGGCGCCGGCCGGCGTGCCGTTCGACCTCACCTTCTGCCGGCTCCTGCTCATGCATATGCGCGATCCTGTCGCCATCCTCGAAAAAATGTCGACGTGGACCAAGCCGGGCGGCGTGGTGGTGGCGCAGGAGTTCGATTTCGGTGCCATCTCCGTCGAGCCGACCTGCCCGGCCATGGGCGAGTTCAACCGCCTGTTCGAGGGCGTGTTCAGAGCCCACGGCCGCAACTTGCGCGCCGGACGCCAATTGCCGGCACAATTCGAGGCGGCGGGGCTCGGCACGCCGGACGGCACCGACGCCGCGGTTCACTATCTACCGCTCGCGCAGATCGCAAACATGCTGATCGGGGTTTATGACGGTCTTTATGCCGCGGCCGCCGAGCTTGGCATCGCCGACCCGCTAAGGGCGTCGCAGTTCCGCGAGGACATGGCGGAGGCCGGGGCAGACGGGCGGTACTATTGTCTTACGCCGGTTCTGATCACCGCCTGGAAGCGTATTGGATGAGAAACGCAAGTTGATCGGGGCCCAATCCAGCGCTTCTCCTTGCGGCCCAAATGCTTGGCTCTTATATAAGCGCGGGAAACCCCGCCGGATGAGTCGGCGGGCGCGCCGATAGTATTAGGGGACCGGCGCCACGCGATTTTGCATGCGAGGCGCGCGTCAGTGTTAACGGGTGCCGAGTGAAGGGCCCGGACGGTCTGCCAGAAAGAGAGGCTACGGATGGCGAAAGTAATTGGTATCGATCTCGGCACGACGAATTCCTGTGTCGCGGTCATGGAGGGGAAGAACCCCAAAGTTATCGAGAATGCCGCAGGCATGCGTACCACGCCTTCGATGGTTGCCTTCACCGAAGACAGCGAAAGATTGGTCGGACTTCCCGCCAAACGCCAAGCGGTCACCAATCCCGAAAATACCTTCT
>DASUZQ010000349.1:0-2725 GCA_036376815.1 Methyloceanibacter sp.
CGAAGGTATTGGTCATGGTTTGCGCCAGCGCCGGCGGCGCGGCGAGGAGGCAAAGCACGGCCGCGGCGGCGGCGAGCAGCACGCCGCATACCGCGCATCTGGCGAGCGCGTTCATTGTGCCAGAGGTTCCGCGGGAACGGCCACGCTTGCCTCAGGCGGCACGCGCGAGGGGGCGTCTGGAGCCTCGATCTTCGGCGGGTGCGGCGCCTCACTCGCGCCTGCCGCGGCCTGATTGGTCTGCGCCCTGATGATGTGCACGCGCACCTTGCCGCGGAACAGCAGCGTCTTGTCGACGGAGTTCAGCCTGAGCGCTCTAGCACGCACGGTGCCGCTCGGCAGGTCGAAGGCCACCGGCTGGTGCGAGCGCAGCACCTGGCTCTTCATTTCGAGGCTGGCCAGGGTGAGCTTGCCGGTAACGCCGGAGCTGGTCGACACGCGAATGTCGTCCTGCATGATCAGACGCTCCGACTCGCTGTTGAACAGCCCGCGCACCGCCTGCATGCGCGACCAGCCCTTCTGATCGGTGGTGAGCTCAGCCTTGATGGCATGCAGCTTGATCAGCTTCGGGTTCTTCATGTCCTGGTCGGCGTAGTCGGCGCTGACGACATAGGCGCCGTTCTTCTTGTCCATGCCCTTGAGCGTCGGGTTCACCATGCGCAGATTGCCGTCATTGACCTCGACCCCGCTCACGCTCGCGGTCACGCCGCCGACGGTGACGCTGAGGCGGGTCGAAATGAAATAGCTGGCGAGCACCACCACCGCGATAACGGGGAGAGCCTTGCGCAGGATGGCAACGATGCGGCTGTGCTGTGAGGCGCGCGAGAACGCCTGCTCGTGCTCCTCGGCAGAGCGCACGCGATACCGGCGATCGCCCGGAACCAGTTGCGCTTCGAACGTCACGGAAAAGGATCCTCCGAGCCGATACGGCCCACCCCACACGTACTTAGCCGCAAGACTTTGATCACATTGCGACCACAAATGCTTGTCGCAGAGCGCCTTTGCCGCCCTTTTTAGCCCTCTCAATGGGCGAAGGGATCGAGATCGGACCAGCCTTTGAGATCGAGCTCGACCCTCGTCGGCAGGAAGGCGAAACAGGCCTGTGCCAAGCCTTGGCGGCCCTCGCGGACAAGCATGGCCTCGAGTTTCTCCTTTAGCGCGTGGAGATACAAGACGTCGCTTGCCGCGTAGTTGAGCTGTTCCTGCGTCAACTGGTCGGCGCCCCAATCGGAGGATTGCTGCTGCTTGGAGAGCTCGATGCCGAGCAGCTCCTTGGCGAGGTCCTTGAGGCCGTGGCGGTCGGTGAAGGTGCGGGCCAGGCGCGAGGCGATCTTGGTGCAATAGACCGGCCACGGCATGACGCCGAGACTATGCTTGAGCACGGCCATGTCGAAGCGGGCGAAATGGAAGATCTTGAGCACGCTTTGATCGGCGAGCAGTCGCTTGAGCTCCGGCGCCTCGTAGTGCCGGCGGAGCTGCACAAGCTCGGCCTTGCCGTCGCCGCGCGACAGCTGCACAAGGCAAAGCCGGTCGCGATAGGGGTTGAGCCCGAGCGTCTCGGTATCGATAGCGACGGCGTTGCCGAAGCTACGGCCGGGCGGCAGGTCGTCTCTATGCAGCTCGACCGTCATCGGCGGGGGCTCATTGGGCGGGGCTCATGCGGCTTTGCTCGACGGCCGGCGCTTGGCCGAGGCGCAATCGCCGATCTCGACAGATGATCTGGTGCCCAGGAGAAGACTCGAACTTCCACGCCCTTTCGGGCACTAGCACCTGAAGCTAGCGCGTCTACCAGTTCCGCCACCTGGGCTTGAGGCCCTTTGAGGTACGATCGGGCTTGAGCAAAGTCAATCGGGCGGCGGGCTTCGACCGGACCCGGCGCAGCTAAGCCTTCCCAGACTTCGACAGGGTCGTGTATTGCTGCTCTCCCTGGCAGGGGGGTCATGCGCCCGTCATGGCGAGCGATCATGCAGGAAGAACCGTGGGCATTTCCTTAAGCAACGCTACTCTCATCACGATTTATGGCGGCTCAGGCTTCATCGGCCGCCATGTGGTCCGGGCGCTCGCCAAGACCGGGGCGAGGATGCGGATCGCGGTGCGCAGGCCGGAGCTTGCAGGCTTTCTCCAACCGCTTGGAGGGGTCGGCCAAATCACCGCGGTGCAGGCCAATGTGCGCTTTCCGGACTCGCTGCTTGCGCCCGCCAAGGGTGCCGACGCGGTGATCAATCTCGTCGGCATTCTTTGCCCGAGCGGAAAGCAGACCTTCAAGGCCGTGCAGGATGAGGGGGCGCGCCACGTTGCCGAGGCGGCGCGCGCCGCAGGAGCAAGCGCTTTCGTGCACATGTCGGCGATCGGCGCCGATGCCAACTCGCCCTCAATTTACGCCCGCACCAAGGCTGCCGGTGAGGCCGCGGTGAAAGAGGTGTTTCCCGAGATGGTGATCTTGCGCCCCTCGGTGGTGTTCGGACCCGAGGACGAATTCTTCAACCGCTTCGCCGCACTCGCCCAGCTGTCCCCGGCGCTGCCCCTGATCGGCGGCGGCAAGACCAAGTTTCAGCCGGTGTTCTGCGGCGACGTGGCCAAGGCGGTGATGGCAAGCCTCACCGGCAAGGCGAAAGCAGGCGCCGTGTACGAGCTCGGCGGCCCGGAGATCCTTGACCTAAAAGAAGTGATGCAACGCGTGCTCGCCTACACCATGCGCCAGCGATGGCTCGTCCCGCTGCCCTTCTTC
>DASUZQ010000350.1:0-6507 GCA_036376815.1 Methyloceanibacter sp.
TTACGCGTTACGGGCCTGAAGCGCCGTGGCGGCAGCTTCGAGCTCCTCTGGCGTGCCCACGGAACGCGCCTCGAAACCTTCGAACCGGCGCGCAAGCCCCGTGAGCACGCGGCCGGCGCCAATCTCATAAAGACTATCGACACCCTGGTCGCGCAGATAGAGCATCGACTCGCGCCACCGCACCATGCCGGTCACCTGCTCAATGAGACGCGCGCGGATGGCTTCCGGGTCGCTGACGGCTGAGGCGAGCACATTGGCGACGAGAGGCACCGTAGGGGCCGAGATCTTCACCTTGCTCAGAGCCTCCTGCATGACTTGGGCTGCTGGCTGCATCAGCGCACAGTGAAAGGGCGCGCTGACCGGAAGGAGCACGGCGCGGCGAGCGCCGAATTTCGGGGCGAGCGCGACGGCCCGCTCGATCGCTGTCCGCGTGCCGCTGATCACCACCTGGCCAGGGGCATTGTCGTTGGCAGCGGCGCAGACCTCGCCCTCGCTTGCCGCCTTGGCAAGCTCTTGCGCCTGGGACAGATCAGCCCCGAGCAGGGCTGCCATCGCCCCCTGGCCCACCGGGACCGCCGCCTGCATAGCCCGCCCTCTCGTCTTGAGCAGGCGCGCGGTATCGGCAAGGCGCAGGCTTCCGGCGGCCGCGAGCGCCGAATATTCGCCGAGCGAATGGCCGGCGACGAAGGCGACGCTTTCCTTGAGTGAGAGTCCTTTCTCGGCCTCCAACACGCGAATGACGGCGAGCGAGACCGCCATCAAGGCGGGCTGGGCGTTCTCGGTCAGGGTGAGCTGATCCTCAGGTCCCACCCAGATCAAGGTCGAGAGCGACTGACCGAGCGCCTCGTCGATCTCGGCGAACACGGCACGCGCCGGCGCGTAAGCCTTGGCGAGCTCCGCGCCCATACCGACGGCCTGACTCCCCTGCCCGGGAAAAATGAAAGCAATGCTCATTTCGAGGAAAGGATCCCTGCCGCTAAAGTCGGGCCAAAGACACTGTTTGCCTTGAGCCTGTCAAGCTGGCCGAGGCCTGGGAACGCCGCCTCCTAGGCTCGCGCCGAGGTAGAGGATTCAGTATTGCAACTTTTGCCCCCAGAACTCTGTTTCATCGATAGAATCCCTTCCGGAGGCCCGGAATGCACCGCTTTCCTGCAATGCTTGCCGCGTTCGCCCTTTTTGTCGCCGCGCCTGTCTTGGCTGCGGCGCCGCAGCCTTGGCCGTGGAAATCGAAAGCTCCGGCTGACCCGGCTTTGGCAACCTTGTCGCATATCGACGATGTGACCGCCTCGGTGTCCGAGGGCAACGTCTCTGTAGCCGTAAAGGCGATGGCACCGGCGACGGGCTACACGGAACTACAGCTCGTGTCACGCATGGGCGATCCTAACGACCGCATCTTCGCCTTCGACGCTCGCGGCCGTGCGCCGCAGCAGGTTACAACTCAGGTGCTGACGCCGGTGACGATCGAGGTGTCGTACGCCGATGCGCCCATCGCCAAACTCGAAGTGATCGAGGTGTATTCGAACGACAACTGCCTCGCCTATTCGGTGAAGGACAGTAAGCCGGTGGAGTGCACGTCGAGAGCAGTGCCGCAAAAGCCCGGTGAGATGCACTGATCGCGCTCGCAGGCCTTGCAAAGCGCCGGCAAAACCGTATAAAGCCCCCTCGAAACCGCTCCGGTCGGAGGCTGAAAGGAGAGCCGCTTCGCTTGAAGCGGCAGGCATAAGCCGGTCTCCCCTGTCTTCGCTCCCAAGGGTTGTCTTCTTGGGCCTTTCCTTCCAGGGCCCATGAGAGGCTACGCGCCGGGGCCAAAACGAAGGAAAGGCAAGTCCATGCCGCTTTATGAGCATGTGTTCCTGGCACGCCAGGACATCTCCACGCAGCAGGTCGAAGGCCTGGTGCAGGAATTCCGCACGATCATCGAAGGTCAGGGCGGGACCATTGGCAAGACCGAATATTGGGGGCTCAAGGGCCTCACCTTTCGTATCAAGAAGAACCGCAAGGCGCATTTCTCCCTGATGAACATCGACGCGCCGCCGGCCGCTGTTACCGAGCTCGAGCGTCAGATGCGCCTCTCCACCGACATCCTCCGTTTTCTGACGGTCAGGGTCGATGAGCATGAGGCAGGGCCTTCGCCCATGATGCGCCGCGCCGACCGCGACGAGCGTGAAGGCCGTGGCGACCGCGGCGACCGATTTGATCGCGGCGACCGTGGTGACCGCGGCGATCGTGGCGACCGTCGTGGGCCGCGCCGGGATCGCGATCGTGACCGGGACTTCACGCCCCGCGATGTGCCGAGCGCCGTCGATGTGCCTGAGCTGGACGTCGCCGCCGAGACGGGAGACGATAACTGATGAGCATGACCCAAAGCGCGGCGAGACGCCCCTTTTACCGCCGGCGCAAGACCTGCCCGTTCTCGGGCGATAAGGCGCCAAAGATCGACTATAAGGATGTGAAGCTCTTGCAGCGTTACATTTCGGAGCGCGGCAAGATCGTGCCGAGCCGGATCACCGCGGTCTCCGCCAAGAAGCAGCGGGAACTTGCAAGAGCGATCAAGCGGGCGCGTTTCCTGGGCCTGTTGCCCTATTTGATTCAATAAGGGCTTCGACGCGCGGGCGTTCCCGCGCTTGTCGAAGCTCTTGCCACAGGTTGGGACGGCTCGCCGTCCCTAACCGCTCTCGATGAAGAGCCGGGACAGCGCGAACTATGGCAACACCTTTCCTCATCGGTGCCGGCGCGGGCCTCGTTTCCGCCGCTCTGTTCGCCTCGGCGGCAACGGCCACGTCGCTCGCCGGCATCCTGTTCTACCTCGCCCCCTTGCCGATCTGCCTCGCGGGCCTCGGTTGGGGCTGGATAGCAGCTTCCATCGCCGCGCTCGCCGGCATGGTTGTCGTGGGCGGGGTGCTTGGATTGGCACCAGGCGCCATCTTCGCCGGCGCCATTGCCATGCCGATGGCAGTCCTTTGCTACCTCGCACTGCTCTCCCGCCCCGCCGCGGCGCCGGAAGGCCAAGCCTCGGTCGCGCTCGAATGGTACCCGGTCGGCCGTCTGGTGGGCTGGGCTTCGGTGATCGCCGGCGCGCTTGCCGCAATCATGGTGCTGACCCTCGGCTATGACGCCGATTCCTATCGCGACTCGATCAAGGACCTTCTCCAGAACAGCGCGCTTAAAGAGCTCGACCGCGACGGGACGCTGATCAACGAGAGCACGATCGGAGGCTTGAGCAGCGTGCTTGCCCGCACCCTGCCGGCGGCCTTTGCCATCGTCTGGCAAAGCATCGCCCTGTTCAATCTGTGGCTTGCCGGCGTGATCGTCGAAGCGTCCGGGCGCCCGCTGCGCCCCTGGCCGGCACTCGACGCCATCGAGCTGCCGAACGCCTTCTTTCTTGCCTTCACCGCGAGCCTGCTCGCCTCCTTCTTGCCAGGGATCGCCGGGTTGCTCGCCACCGGCTTCGCCGGCGCGCTGCTCTTTGCCTATGTGCTTCAAGGTCTCGCCGTGCTGCATGCCTTCAGCCGCGGCATGCCGTTTCGCGGCCTGCTGCTCTCCGCCGTCTATATCGGCATTCTGCTTTTGGGCTGGGTTGCCGTCGCCATCGCCATTCTCGGGCTCGCCGAGCCCATACTTCGCTTGCGCGACCGGGCCGCGACGCGCGGGCAGCCGCCAAATCCTGATTGATCAATCGAACTGAACAGGAGCGTCGAAATGCAAGTCATTCTTCTTGAGCGCATCGGCCGTCTCGGCCAAATGGGCGATGTGGTCACCGTCAAGGACGGCTTTGCCCGCAACTTTCTCTTGCCCCAGGGCAAGGCGCTGCGCGCCACCAAGGCCAATCGCGAGCGTTTCGAAAAGGAGCGCGCGCAGCTCGAGGCGCGTAATCTCGAGCTGAAATCGGAAGCGAGTGCGGTCGCCGAGAAGCTGCAAGGGAAAAGCTTCATCGTGCTGCGCCAAGCCGGCGATTCCGGTCAGCTCTACGGCTCGGTGGCGACCCGCGACATTGCCGCGGTGGTGACCGAAGGCGGCTTCTCCATCGAGCGCCGTCAGGTCCTGCTCGACCGTCCGATCAAGACGCTCGGCCTGCACGACGTGCGCATCGGACTTCATGCCGAGGTCGAGCCGCACGTGACCATCAATGTCGCCCGCTCCGCCGACGAGGCGGCACGCCAGGCCCGCGGCGAGCAGGTGACCGGCAAGGCGATGGACGAGGCCGAGGAAGAGGCCCTCAGAGCGAAAGTTGCCGCCGAGAACTTGTTTGAAGAGGGCGCTGGCGGCGAGCTTGCCGAAGGCGCTGAGGAGGAAACAGAGTCGGCGGACTGACCCCCCCGCGACACTTTGGACTACGGAGCCTTAAGGAACACGGCGCCCCGCTTGTTGTTTTATTGCCGTCACCCTCGTAAAATGACGGTGTAAGCTACTGAAAACCCTCTTTCTCTCGGAGGGTTGCCGCTGGTTCGATGTTCCGCCCGCTCCGGCATAGTCTCGATCGGATTATTGCGTCAGGATCTTTGCGCCTGATCGACGCCGATGGTTGCGCCCATGATTTCGGCGACGGAAGTGGCTCTCCGATCGTAGCCCGCACCGCTGATCGCGCAACCGAACGGCTGTTCATTCTCAACCCGGCGCTCGCCATCGGCGAAGCCTATATGGATGGCCGCCTCGTCATGGAGCGAGGTACCATCTACGATTTCCTCGAGCTGCTTCTCTCAAATCTCGACTACCCCTCTTGGCCGCGCCTGGCGCGTTTGCGCGAGGGCCTGAGATTCGTCCGGCGCGGCTTGCGGCAGTACAACCCGGCCGGACGGGCCAAGCGCAACGTCGAGCACCATTACGATCTCGATGACCGTCTCTACGAGCTGTTCCTCGACAGCGACCGGCAATATTCCTGCGCTTATTTCGAGAAGGAGGGCATGTCGCTCGAGGAGGCGCAAGCCGCCAAGAAGCGCCACCTTGCCGCCAAGCTCAATCTCCGCGACGGACTGAAAGTTCTCGACATCGGCTCCGGCTGGGGTGGCCTTGGCCTCTATCTCGCCAAATCCGCCCATGTCGACGTGACCGGAGTCACCTTGAGCGAGGAGCAGCTCAAAACATCGCAAGAGCGCGCTCGCGCCGAGGGCCTGGCGAAGGCCGTCAGCTTCGAGCTTCGCGACTACCGTGAGGTGCAAGGTCAGTTCGACCGCATCGTCTCAGTCGGGATGTTCGAGCATGTTGGAGTGGTCCACTATCGGAGCTTCTTCGAGAAGATCCGCGAGCTGCTCGCGCCCAATGGCGTCGCTCTTATTCACTCGATCGGCCGCTTCGACGGACCTGCCTCGACCAATCCTTTCATCGACAAGTATATCTTCCCTGGCGGCTACATCCCGGCGTTGAGCGAAGTGCTGCCCGCGGTCGAGCGCGCCGGGCTTCTCGTCACCGACGTGGAGATCCTGCGCCTCCACTACGCCATCACCTTGCGCCACTGGCGCCAGCGCTTCCGCGCCTCATGGCACACGGCGGTCGAGCGCTACGGCGAACGCTTCTGCCGCATGTGGGAGTTCTATCTGGCGGGGGCCGAGACCGGGTTCCGCTACCAGAACCTTATGGTGTTCCAGGTGCAATTGACCAAGGACCAGAAGGCGCTGCCGCTCACCCGCGACTACATCTATACCTCGGAGCACGACTTCCGCGCGTGGGACGCCCGCTTCCCGCCGCAGCCCGCGCGGCGCGCCAGACGCTGAGACGCCCATCATCGCTCCTTGTTAGCGAACTCGGTTCCCCCCGATGTTCACAGCCTAATGGCCTAGCCGCTTGCTGTGTTTTGGCTAGTCTGGGCTTATGTCCAACGCACTGATTCGCCCGCTGCAGCCGGCCCCCGAGACGCCGACCTTCCGCGCCGCGCCCCATAATTTCGAGGCGGAACAAGCGCTTCTCGGCGCCATCCTGGTCAATAACGAGGCTTGCGACCGGGTGTCGAGTTTCCTCAAGCCTGAGCATTTCTTCGACGCTTTGCATGGGCGCATCTACGACCAGGCCCATAAGCTGATTTGGGCGGGAAAACGCGCGACGCCGATCACGCTCAAGACCTTCTTCCAGGGAGACGAGCCCGTCGGCGACCTGACCGTCCCGCAATATCTCGGCCGTCTTGCCGCCAATGCCACCACCATCATCAATGCCGAGGATTACGGACGTACCATCTACGATCTCGCCATCCGCCGGGATCTGATCCAGATCGGCGAGGGCATGGTCAACGTGGCCTACGACGCGCCGATCGACGCGCCGCCTGCGGTGCAGATCGAAGACACCGAGCAGAAGCTCTATGAGCTTGCCGAGACCGGGAAATACGGCTCGGGCTTCGAACCCTTCACCACCGCGCTCACTCACGCCGTAGATATGGCGGCGAATGCCTATCGGCGCGACGGAGGACTGTCTGGCCTTGCCACCGGCTTCACCGACCTCGACGGCAAGATGGGAGGCCTGCAGCCCTCCGATCTGATCATCGTCGCCGGGCGCCCCTCCATGGGCAAGACGGCGCTCGCC
>DASUZQ010000351.1:0-9036 GCA_036376815.1 Methyloceanibacter sp.
AGACGCTTGCCCGGGCCATTGCCGCGACTGAAGGCTGCGTGCTCGCCGCCGGCATCGAGGCCAAGGGCTCGCCCGCGGTCGGCCGCGATCTGGGCGAGGTGGCAGGGCTCGGAACCCTCGGCATCCCCATCACCGACGATCCGCTTCCGGTCTTCGCCGAGGTTCATGGCGTCCTCGATTTCACCACGCCGAAGGCCACGGTCGCCTTTGCCGGACTCGCCGCTCAGGCGCGCATCGTCGATGTCATCGGCACGACGGGGCTCTCGGCCGACGATCAGGCCAAGATCGAGGCAGCCGCCCGGCACGCGGCGATCGTCAAGGCCGGCAATATGAGTCTCGGCGTCAATCTCCTCGCGGGCCTCACGGCGAGGGTGGCGCGCACGCTCGGGCCCGAGTTCGACATCGAGATCCTCGAGCTGCACCATCGCCACAAGCGCGATGCACCCTCAGGCACCGCGCTCCTCCTTGGCGAGGCCGCGGCCTCGGGTCGTGGCATTGCGCTGAGAGACCACAGCGCCCGCGCCCGCGACGGCGACGTGGGCCCTCGCCGCCAAGGCGACATCGGCTTTGCCGCCTTGCGCGGCGGCGACGTGGTCGGCGAGCACAAGGTGATTTTCGCCGGCCCCGGCGAGCGCATCGAGCTTGCCCATATCGCCACCGACCGCGGAATTTTCGCTCAAGGCGCGATCAGGGCGGCGTTGTGGGCGCGCGGCCAAGGCCCGGGGCTCTACTCCATGCAGGACGTCATCGGTCTTTGACCCTTGGGCCGGTAAATCTTGCGGCGGAAAGCGGTTTTTGGTTCATCACTTGGCAAAATATGGGAGCTACCCCTAAAGTCCGGCCTCTTCCGCCGGAAAGGGCCGAAACGGAGCCCAGGATCGAGGGTAAGGAGCTTTATTGCGACCTTCCTCCACATCGAAAGCAGGAGCCGTGAGGGCGGCGAGCAAGCGCGGTGCAGGCATGTCGCTCGGTCAAGGCGAAGAAGTCCCTGCCATGAAGAACGTGCTCGTTCTCGTCCGTCACGGCGAGAGCGAGTGGAACCGGCTCAACATGTTTACCGGCTGGCAGGACGTGGACCTGACCGAGGAAGGCGTGGCCGAGGCCCATCGCGCCGGCGCCATGCTTAAGGCCGAGGGCGCCCATATCGACCTCGCCTTCACCAGCCTGCTCAAGCGGGCGCAGAACACACTCAAGATCATCCTGAGCGAGCTCGACCAGGACAAGCTGCCCATCGTGTTCGACGCGGCGCTCAACGAGCGTCACTACGGCGACCTCGTGGGGCTGAACAAGGACGAGGCGCGGCAGCGCTGGGGGGAGGAGCAGGTGCATCTCTGGCAGCGCTCCTACGACATCGCTCCTCCCGGCGGAGAGAGCCTCAAAGACACCGCCGCGCGTGTGCTTCCCTTCTACACCAAGCGCATTGTCCCCGAGCTCCAGGCCGGCAAGAACGTGATCCTGGTCGCCCACGGCAATTCCTTGCGCTCGCTTGTCATGCAGCTCGACCGCCTGAGCCCCGAGCAGGTGAAGGAACTCACCATCGGCACTGGCATGCCGCTGATCTACCGCCTCAGGCCCGACGGCACGGTGGCCGAGAAGCGCGATCTCGCCGCTTGAGTGCCTATGCCGGGTCCGCAGCCTTGTTGGCGGAGAGCGCCGTCGACAGCGCGTGAGCGAAATCCTCGCGCTCGGGATCAGTGAGGAAGGTGGCGAAGACGAGACGCTTGCCGTGGCTCGCGATCGACAACTCGCTTGAGCGGCCGATGCGATCTTCGAGGTTGAGCCGCACCCAATAGGGATTGAAGCTCCAGACTTGCGCCTTGCCCGAGGGCTGCACCCGCGTCACGGTCAGCGCGGTCTGCGTGAGGTCCACCGTCTCGTAGAGACGCGCCGCCCGGTAGTTGAGCTTGAAGGCGATGTAGATGAGGGCGACGTCGAGCCCCATGAAACCGACGACCGGCCAGGCGCCGATGAGATAGAACAGGAGGCCGGTGCTGAAACTGATGATGCAAACCGCCCCCATCAGCACCGCGAATCCCTTTGGCCCGAGCGACCGGTGCGGCGTCAGAATGGCGGCGAAGCTCGTTTCTGCTTGTGGGCTCGCGGAGAGCTCTGTCATAGCTCGTCTCGTCCGTCTTGAGACCTATTGGTAATCACGGGAACATGGGGGTTCAACCGAAAACCGCCAAGCGCAAGCCCGCCAAGACAAAGCGGCGCGGGAAAAGCCGCAAGGCCCCGGGCTCGCGGCTGACGCCGGCCGAGGTTGAGGAGATTTTCCGCCGGTTCGAAGCGCTCGACCCCAACCCCAAGACCGAGCTTCGCTACGCCGATCCCTTCACCCTTCTCGTCGCCGTGGTGCTGTCGGCGCAGGCGACCGACTCCTCGGTGAACAAGGCGACCCCTGATCTGTTCAAGGTGGCCGACACGCCGGAGAAGCTGATCAAGCTCGGCGAGGCGAAGCTCACCGACAAGATCAAGACCATCGGGCTTTATCGCGGCAAGGCCAGGAACCTGATCGCGCTGTCGCGCAAGCTCATCGATGAGTTTCACGGCAAGGTTCCCGGCACGCGCGAAGAGCTGGTGACGCTTCCCGGCGTCGGCCGCAAGACCGCCAATGTCGTGCTCAACGTCGCCTTCGGCCAGCCGACCATCGCCGTCGACACCCATCTCTTCCGCGTGGCGAACCGCACCGGACTTGCCCCCGGCAAGACGCCGCTCGAGGTCGAACTCACCCTCGATCGAGTGGTGCCGGAGCGCTACAAGCACAATTGCCATCACTGGCTGATCCTGCACGGCCGCTATGTGTGCAAGGCCCGCAAGCCCGAATGCTGGCGTTGCCTGATCAACGACATCTGCCTCTACGAGCCGAAGACGCCGGCGCCTGCGCCAAGCTGACGCACACAAATTTTGCATATCGGCTATTCTGCAAGGACGCATCCGACCGGAGAGTACCGATGAATGCACAACGAAATCCGATGGCCATGGCCTCGATCCTCGATAGCTGTGACGGCGCCCCGCGGCGGGAATTTGCCCCAGGCACCATCCTGATTTCCGAGGGAGAGACGTCGGGGCGGCTTTATGTCCTCGCCGAAGGCACCGTCGAGGTGCTGAGGGGCGACACCCCGGTCGCCGTCATCGCTGGGGCCGGCTCAATCTTCGGCGAGATGTCGGTGCTGTTGAACCGTCCCCATACCGCGACGGTCAGAGCCGCCACGCCGGTCGGCGCCTTCGTGTTCGACGATGCCGAACGCTTTCTCAAGTCTCATCCTGAGATCGCGTTCTTTCTCGGGCGATTGCTTGCCGAGCGGCTCAACGCCGCCACCACCTATCTCGTCGACCTCAAGCGTCAGTTCGAGGGTCATGGCAGTCATCTCGGCATGGTCGGCGAGGTTCTCGAGACGCTGATCCACCAGCAGCACGAGGAATTCATGCCTGCTCCGGAAGGCGAGGCGGATCCGCGGCTTTGAGCCAGTCGGGGATCGCTTCGAGCTTCGCCACCGGGCGCTCGAGCGGGTCTCTCAAGCGAATGAACTGATTGCCAGCAGAAGAAAACCACAGCGCCTCACCTTCATCGGTATCGATGATGATGTGCGTCGGTGGAGCGCCGAATTGCTGCCCGGCATTGAACACCCAAGTGTTGCCAATGCGGTCGACCCATGAGCCGTCCTTCACGAAGGGCGATTGATGCACGTGGCCTGACAGCACGATGTCAGGCTTGTACTGCATGATCCACTGCACGAGCTCGGCGTCGCCGAAATGGCGCGCACCGCCCCAACTGGTCGGCGATTTGTCCGGCGGCGCATGATGAATCCAGATCCACAGGCGCCGCTCGACCTTGGCCGCTTCGGCAAGTTGCGCTGCGATGCCTGCCCGCGTGATTGGCCCGTCCCACCACGGGCAAACGGTGATGAGGACCCCGTCGAGCTCGATGGACTCGCCATCGGTGATAATGCCGTCGTCGGGGGAGGCCGCGAGCCATTTGGCGACCTTCTCGCCCGACTCGTGCGGGGCATCGAGATCGTGATTGCCCGAGCAGATCAACAGCCGCGTCACCGCGCGTAAGCGCTCGAAATATTTCCGCACCACCACGGCCTGCGCCCGGCGGTCGACGATCGAGGCAAGTTCGAGCAGATCGCCGGCGAGCACCACGACGTCGAAATCGGCGGCGATCTCCAGCACCCAATCGAATTGGGGCAACGAGTAATGCAGATCGGCAACCGCAAGCAGACGCATCGAAGTCCTGTCCTCAAGGGATTCCCAACCCAATTATGCACGAAATCGCCTCGCCTTGGGCCCTTGTCACCGGGAACCTTGACTCGGGTCAAGGTCTAGCGGGACAATCAAAATACAGGAGCGGCCGATGAGGAGATGCATCATAGCCGTTGCCGCGTTGGGGCTCGCCCTGACCGCGGACAACATTGCGCAGGCCCAGGTCATGCTCGACCTGTCCAAGGTGAGCTGCGACCAATTCCTCAAATACAAGGTCGCAGATCCAAAGCTAATAGCCGTTTGGCTGAATGGCTATTTCCACGGCAAGCGTGCAGACGCAATGGTCGACACGCAGAAGCTGAATTCGGATGCCGATGAGGTTGAGAAGTACTGCTTCAAGAATCCGGAAGCACCACTGATGCAGTCCGTCGACTCCATCGTTGGAAGCGGCAATTAGCTGAACTTTGATAAGGACCCGGCCTCGAGGAGGATGCCGGAGCCGACTGATCGGTCACCGTCAAAGTCACGAAATCAAATTTGATTTGTACGTCACTACGCTAGCCCGATCCTGAGCCTCGCAAGGCTGCGCTCCAGGGAGTACGAGCTTTGTCCCGCGAAACCGTTCGCCGCTTCACTCTATCCTTTGTTTGGTTCGCCAAGTGGGTGCTTGCTCCGCTTATTCTCGGCGCCCTCGTCATCGCCGGCGGTATTGCCATCTATCGGCAAGGCGTCGATTTCGATACGTTCTTGAACTATTTTGCCCTCGGACTTCTCATCTTTGTCGTCATCACCCTGTTCTACGGCATCATCGCCATCCACGATGTGCCGTACGAGATCGCCCATAAGCGCGATCACCCGCATCAGGATGCCATTCACGCAGCCGGATGGGTGAGCCTGTTCACGTTGCATGCACTTTGGCCGTTCCTGTGGATCTGGGCGATGCTCTACCGGCCGGAGCGCGGCTGGGGCTTCGCCCACGGCGAAGCCGATGCGTCGAGAAAGCTCGACGAGCTTCACCGTCGCGTGCAGGAGCTTGAGGCCCGCATGCAACGCCCCGAACTCGCCGCAGATGTACCGCAGTCCGCGAAGCGGCCTAAGCGACTTGAGCCGGTAGCTGACAAGGCGCTTGAGATTGCGTCAAAGGAGGGAGGCGCCTGATGGAACTCCTCCTCATCCTGACCTACTCGGCGATCTGCGTCGCGGTGTTCAAGATTTTCCGCATCCCGGTCAACAAGTGGACGCTGCCCACTGCGGCTCTCGGCGGCATCTTCCTCATCGCCGGCAACCTTCCGGGCGGCTCGGCGGCTCAAGTGGCGCTGTACACGCCTTATGCGCATCACTTTGCCATCATCCGGCGCATCCTCCTGCGCATGCGAAGCTGGCAGAACTACGTGTTCCTGGAAGGTCACTAGGGAGCAGACCATGGTCGCCGACAAAGTCTCTTTCAAGCTGCCCACCGCTCAGGAAGTGATGGAGAAGCTCGCGTTGGCAGAAGCCGAGAAGGCGTCCGCCGAGGCACGCAAGCAGTCCGAAGCGGAAGCCGAGAAGAAGATGCTGCTGGAGAAGCTCACCAAGCCGTCCGGCGTGTCGGACGAGGAGGCGCTTCGCCGCGTGGCGAACATCATCGAGCGGGCGGCGTCGAATGGGCTTACCGAGGTTCAGGTTTATCGCTTCCCAAACATGCTCTGCACCGATCGTGGACGGGCCATCAATCAGCAGGAGCAAGGCTTCGAGAAAACGCTCACCGGTCTGCCTAAGGAAATGTACGAGTTCTGGGAACGCGAGCTTCGTCCGCGCGGCTACAAGATCAAGTTTCAGATCGTCGATTTTCCGGACGGCATGCCCGGCGACGTCGGCATCACGCTGAAATGGGCTTGAATCGCTGCGCGAGCGAGCCCGCAGAGTTTTCACGGGAGGGGGAGATTTCTAGGGCGACGTTGCTTCGCCCGATCATTGCGGCTTTCGAGGAGGATCATCCATGACCAGTCAGAAAGTACCGGCGAAACAGTCGACGCCTATACCCTCCATTCTCCTGAGAAATCCCGCGCTCGATGCCTGGTCCTATTGGATCGACGCCTGGCAGCGCGGGGTGCTTTTCCTCGACGTAATGCAGCAGCGCAGCAAGCAGTACGAGGAGCACGCCGCCAAGCCCGCTCCCCACGTTCTCAAATTCGGCGCCGAGCTGGTCATGGACGGCCGCAAGCTTCCACGGCCGGTCAACTACGTTCTCGCCCGCATCACGCCTCCCCAAGGCGTCAAGGTCGACAACAAGAAGCGGCCTTTCGTCGTCGTGGACCCTCGTGCCGGTCATGGACCCGGTATCGGCGGCTTCAAGGCGGAGAGCGAGATCGGCGTGGCTTTCAAGGCCGGACATCCTTGCTATTTCATCGGCTTCCTGCCTGAACCGGTTCCAGGTCAAACGATTGAGGACATCGTCGCCGCTGAGGCAGCATTCCTTGAGCGCGTCATCGCGCTTCATCCGGAAGCCGATGGCAAGCCCGCGGTCGTCGGCAATTGTCAGGCCGGCTGGGCGGTCATGATGGTCGCGGCCAAGCGGCCTGACCTGTTTGGACCGGTCATCGTCGCCGGCTCGCCGCTGTCCTATTGGGCAGGGGTGCGCGGCGAGAACCCGATGCGCTACACCGGCGGCCTGCTTGGTGGCACCTGGCTCACGGCGCTGATGGGCGATCTTGGCGCCGGCAAGTTCGACGGCGCCTGGCTCGTCAGCAACTTCGAGAACCTCAATCCGGCCAACACCTACTGGACCAAGCAGTACAATCTCTATTCAAAGATCGACACTGAGGCCCCTCGCTACCTCGAATTCGAGCAATGGTGGGGTGGCCATGTGCTGCTCAACGCCGGGGAAATGCAGTTCATCGCCGATGAGCTGTTCATCGGCAACAAGCTCGCCACGGGTGAAATCGTGACGTCCGACGGCACGAGCTTCGATCTGCGCGGCATCCGCTCGCCGATCATCGTGTTCTGCTCCAAGGCCGACAACATCACGCCGCCGTCTCAGGCGCTCGACTGGATCCTCGACCTCTACGAGGATGTCGATGACATCAGGGCGCACGCGCAGACCGTCATTTATGCCGTGCACGAATCCATCGGTCACCTCGGCATCTTCGTCTCGGGTTCCGTGGCGAAGAAGGAGCATGACGAGTTCGCGAGCAATATCGACCTTATCGACGTGCTGCCGCCCGGTCTTTACGAGGCCGTAATGACGCCCAAGGAGGCGGGCGCGCCGGCTTCCGACCTCGTCGGCGGAGGCTATCTCGTTCGGTTCGAGCCGAGAACCCTCGATGACATCCGCGCACTCGGCGGCAACAGCCTTGAGGACGAGCGCCAGTTCGCGGCGGTCGCGCGGATCTCCGAAATCAATCTCGGGCTTTATCGCACCTTCGTTCAGCCTTGGGTGAAGGCCTGGGCCAATGAGGGGTTCGCGGAATGGACGCGCAAGATGCACCCTCTCCGCCTTCCCTACGAGATGTTCACGCCGGCCAACCCGTTCCTCAAGTCGGTTTCCTCGCTCGCCGATAGCGCGCGGGAGAATCGTCAGCCCGTGTCGCCGGACAATGTGTTCTGGCAAGCGCAGGAGCAACTGGGCAAGGGCATTGAGACCTCATTGAAGGCTTACGGTGACATGCGGGATCGCTTTCTCGAGTCGATGTTCCACGCCGTTTATGGCTCGCCGCTCTTGCAATCCGTGGCCGGACTTAAGGCGTCCGAAACCTCGCCGCGCCACCGGCCCGGAGTCGACGCCGTGTACCGTGAGTTCGTGGCCCGGCGGAAAGACGAGCTTCTGCGGAACATTGCACAAGGCGGCCCGCGTGAAGCTGCTGTTCGCGCTCTGCTCTATGTCCGCATGCCTGAAGGCGTTGCCGACGAACGCAGCTTCAATCTACTTGAGCGCTTGCGCGGGGAAACCGGCACCGGTCTGCCGCTCGCAGACTTCAAGGCGCTGGTGCGCGAGCAATTCTTCACTCTGCTGCTCGACGAGCGCCGGGCGGTGGACGCAATTCCCGCCATGCTCGATGCCGACCCTGACCTTGCGGTGCGCATGGCAAGCACTCTGCGTCAGCTCATTGAAGCCGTCGGGGTCGAAAGCAAAGTCGGCAAGGCGCGCATTGCCGAGATGCAAGCAGCCTTCGAATCTAGGAAAAAGGCTAAGGACGCGAAGAATGGCAGCCCAAAGGGAGATCGCATCGAGGCCGCTCGCGCGGCCCGCTCGACGGCTCCTGCCAAGCCGCATCGACCACACTCCCGCAACTTGAGCTAAAGGATCGAGCCATGAACGAGAATTCAACGGCGTCGACCTTGCGTCGGCACGAAAAATACGACCGCCTGATTGCCGCGGCAAAAAAGCTGCAGCCGATCGCCACCGCCGTGGCGCATCCTTGCGATGAGACGTCGCTGAAAGGCGCGCTCGAGGCCGGCGAGGCCGGACTGATCAAGCCGATCCTTGTCGGCCCAAAGGGGAAGATCGAGTCGGTCGCCAAGCAATTTTCGCTCAATCTCCGCGGCGTCGAGATCGTCGATGCGCCGCACAGCCAGGCGGCAGCCGAGAAGGCCGTTGAACTTGTGCGCACCGGCAAGGCCGATCTTCTCATGAAGGGGAGCCTGCACACCGACGAGCTATTGGCCGAGGTGGTGAAGCGCGAGACCGGCTTGCGCACGGGGAGGCGCATCAGCCACGTCTTTGTCATGGACGTTCCGGGTCATGCCCAGACTCTGTTCATCACCGACGCCGCGGTGAACATCGCGCCTGACCTCGAATCGAAGCGCGACATCATTCAGAACGCTATCGACCTTTTTGCCGGTCTCGGCCTC
>DASUZQ010000352.1:0-3859 GCA_036376815.1 Methyloceanibacter sp.
GGATCGATCCCCTGTTCGGCGGCGAGCCGAAGATAGGTTTCGCCCAGTGCATCGAGGGCAATGGTGAGGCCGCCTGAGGCCGACCCAGTCAACGCGGCGAGAATATTGGTGGCGACCGCAAGCGAGACGAGCGGACCGGCTCCGATGGATAGCACCCAATCCGCGATAGGACAGCCAGATGAGAAACCCTAGTCCGGCGAGGATGCCGAGAAGTCCCAAAAGCATCGGCGTCAGATGTGGTCGAGCATGGCGTCGAGGTCGAGCGTCGAGCGGGCGCCGAGATCGTTGCCGTGCGCCACGAGGAAGGCTTCCGCCGCGCGGCGGCCTTCGTTGCGCAGCATGATGAAGAAATCCCACTCGGCATTGAGCGTGGAGGAATAGCCGAGCTCGGTCATGGTGGCGCTCGAGATGCGATGGATGCGCATCTTGGCCCAGCGGGCGCCCTCGCTGTTGCCCGGGTCGGAGACCTGCCGCAGCAGCGCCATCATGCGCAGCTCCTTGAGCAGGGTCGCGTTGAAGGAAACCTCGTTGACGCGGTTGATGATGTCGCGGGCGGAGCGCGGCGTGCCCGGCCGCTCGATCGGATTGACCTGAACCAGGATCGTATCGTTCGACGCGCAGTCGCGGATCAGCGGCGTGATGGTGGGATTGCCGGCATAGCCGCCGTCCCAATAGGCCTCGCCGTCGATCTCGATGGCCTGAAACAGCGTCGGCAGGCAGGCGGAGGCGAGCAGCACCTCGGGCGTCAGCTCGGCGTTGCGGAAAATGTGCCCGCGCCCGGTGTGCACATTGGTGGCAGTGACGAACAGCTTCACCTGCGATTTGGCGACACGCCAGAAGTCGATGCAGTCGGCCAGGATGTCGCGCAACGGATTGGCGCCATGCGGATTGAGATCGTAGGGCGAGAAAATACGCGCCATCAAATCGAGGGTGACGAACATCGGCGAGGTGTCGAGCGTCCAGCGGCCGAGCATGACGTCGAGAGGCGTGCGGCGGAAGGGGCTGAGCACAGCAGCGTCGGAAACGCGCCGCCAGAATTGCTCGAGCGCGGCCTTGGCACCCTCGGCGCCGCCTGCCGCCTGGCCGCTGATCAGGACGGCGGCGTTCATGGCGCCGGCCGAAGTTCCGGAAATGCCCTCGATTTGAAGCCTCGGCTCCTCCAACAGGCGATCGAGGACCCCCCAGGTGAAGGCGCCGTGCGCGCCTCCGCCCTGAAGCGCGAGGTCCACGAGGAGCGGGCCGCCGTCGCCTTTCGCCTTGGTGTTCATGGAGGACGCCCTGACCTTTTGTCCTGGCCGGAAGGCTGCAGGACCGGGAGGTTACGGCGATCCTGGCTCGCTTGTCACTCTGTTACCGCCTGAAGGCGAACAGCAACCGCCGAGCTTCCGACAGAATCGTTGCCTCGGCTTGGAGGGAAGCCTAAATTCCAGCGAAACGCGTAAGGATGGGCGCGAGGGATGCCGGACTATTCTCTCTGGCAGCGAGCGGTACGCCGTTTGAGCCTGCTGCCTATGATTGTCCTAGCCGCGTTCGCCGTCGTCGCACCATCGTCGCCCGCTGCCGCCAAGCGCGTCGCCCTGGTGGTGGGCATCAACCAATACGAAAACCTCGACGCCGCAGAACAACTGCAAAAGGCGGTCGGCGACTCTCATGCGGTCGGCGATGCGCTTCGCTCGCTCGGCTATGATGTTGAGGAGGCCGACAATATTGCGCGGCTGGATTTCTTGCGGCAGTGGCAACATTTCCTGAACCGCATCGAGCCTGGCGATGAGGCTGCGTTCTTCTTCGCCGGTCACGGTGTCGAGATCGGCGGCCTCAACTTCCTGCTGCCGGCCGACGTACCACGAGTTGCGTCTGGGGAAGAGGAGGTGCTGAAAGCGTCGGCACTGTCGTTGAACGGTTTTCTGGAGCAGGCCCGCGAACGGAAGCCGCAAATGGCTCTCTACGTCATCGACGCGTGTCGCGACAATCCATTTGCAAACGCGGGCGGCAGAGGCATTGGCGGCACGCGCGGCCTTACCCTGGTCGAGCCCCCAACCGGGACCTTCGTAATGTTTTCTGCCGGCGCGGGAGAGACTGCGCTCGACAGGTTGTCGGACGGCGATACCGATCCGAATTCCGTCTATACGCGGACGCTTCTTCCCAGACTCAAGGAGCCGGGAAAGATTGGAGATATCGCTCGTGAGGTAAGGCGCGACGTGCACCACCTTGCCTCGAGCGTCAATCACGTGCAGACCCCGGCGTTCTACGACGAGGTCATCGGAGACTTTTGTCCGGCAAGTTGCGTCGTCCAAGCGAAGGCTGACGCGACGGCGCCAGCCAAGCCGCCGGCCCCGCCGCCACCAGACCCGGCCCTTGAGGCCTGGAACGAGACCCGGAGCACGGAAAGCATCGACGTGCTTGGCGCCTACATCGCCAAGTACAAAGACTCTTTCTATGCCGAGTTGGCCAAGGCCCGGATCGAGGAGCTCAAGAGGCGGCAGCAGCTCGCAGCGGCCGTGCCCCAAAGACCGGAAAAGTCCGGGCCCGACCTAGCGCTCGAGGCTTGGAACACGATAAAAGATACCCAGAAGGCCAGTGTGCTCGAGACCTTCATCGGCACCTACCCGCTCAGTTTCTACGCGGAGCTCGCGCGCAGCCGACTCAAGGAGCTGAAGCAGAAGGAGTTGGCGGCCTCGGTCGCTCCTCCGCCGCCCAAAGTTCTGCCGCCCGCTCCAGATCCGGTATTGCAGGCGTGGGACGCCACGAAAGGGACTGACAGCGTCGCCACGCTCGAATTGTTTGTCAGCACGTATCCCAAATCTTTCTACGCCGGGCTCGCCAAGGCGAGGATCGAAGAGCTCAAGCGCAAGCAGCAATTCGCTGACCTCGCTCCAGCCAGACAAGACGCGCCGAAAACCGATCCGTCGCTTGAGGCGTGGAATGTGGCCAAAGACTCCGACAGCGTGAGCGTGCTCGAGGCGTTCGTCGACAAATATCCGCTGTCTTTTTACGCGGAGGTCGCCAAGGCAAGGATCGCGGAGCTGAAGCGCAAGGATGAGGAGGCGGCGCGCCAGATTCTGGTGCGGGGAATTCAGGCTGTCTTGAAGGAGCTTGAATGCTACGGCGGGACAATCGACGGCGTTTGGAGCGTTGCTTCCAGAGGAGCGCTTGATCGCTACCGCCGCGTTGCCAAGCTCGCCCCCGCGACTCAAGAACCGGACCAGGCCACTCTCGATTCATTGAAAGCTCGGAAGGGACAGCATTGCATTCCAGAAAAAGTTGCAACGCCACGCAACGACCAGGTCACGCCGCTTGCCCGCGAGCAGCTCAAAGGGACCAAGACTCCCAAACTGGCGAAAACGCCTAAGGCTTCCTCTCCCGCTCCCGTGAAACGAGCGGTGAAGGCCGGTAGCGGCAATACTAAGACAGCGGACCGACCAGGCTCCGGAGCCGATTACGACTCCCCGGCAAGCGGGCAGAGACAAAGAAGGCAGGGCGCACCCTCGAATTCAACTATGGCTCAGTCTATTGCCACCAAGGGTGCGCCGGCGGATTTACGGACGTCCTCGGCACCACGGCTAGAAACCCCGGCGCGAAGAGATAGATCGTTCGGGCTCAGGCGGCGCCAGCGTCCAAGAACAGGTGGCGAAGCCTCTGCTTAGTCTCCGCCACCATGCGGTTGCCTACGATCAAGCGGTGGCAGTGCTCCGGGTCGCGCTCGAGGCAGAGCAGGCAGACCGGCTGAGCTTTGGCGAGCGCGATCGCCTCGCCGAGGTCGAGCAGGGCTTCGGGCTCCTCCATATGCTCCAGGAAAATGCGCTCGAAGCTTTCGGCGTCTCCGGCGCGCGCCGCGTCACGACCACGCTTAGGCGTGCCG
>DASUZQ010000353.1:0-5770 GCA_036376815.1 Methyloceanibacter sp.
ATGTGCGCAGGTTCGGCGACGTCAGGGCCGGGCAATACGTGGTGCTTTGCGTCACCGATACCGGGGCCGGGATCGCGAAGGATATCCTCGACAAGGTGTTCGAGCCGTTCTTCACCACCAAGCCTGCGGGAGAAGGCTCCGGGCTGGGGCTTGCCATGGTGCACGGCTTCATCAAGCAGTCCGGCGGACACGTGCGCATCTACAGCGAGGAGGGGCGCGGCACGACGGTGAAGATCTACCTGCCGCGCCTCATCGGCGAAGAGGTCAGTGCCGTTCCTACCGGCAAGGCGGAAGGCGAGCAGGCCATACCGCGCGCCAAGCCGGGTGAAATGATCCTTCTGGTGGAGGACAGCGAGGGGGTGCGCGAATACGCGAGAGATATTCTGCTTGATCTCGGTTATGGCGTACTCGACGCCGGCAATGTGCAGGAGGCGCTCCGCGCCGTGGCGAAAAAACCTCGCGTCGATGTGTTGTTCACCGACGTCGTGCTTGGCGAGTCGAACGGACGGGTGCTCGCCGACAAGATCAGGCGTATCTATCCAAATCTTCCGGTTCTCTTCACCACCGGCTACACGCGGAACGCCATCGTGCACCAGGGGCGCCTCGATCCCGACGTTCAGCTTTTGAACAAGCCCTTCACCCAGCAGGACCTGGCGCGAAAAATCCGCGAGCTGCTCGATGCGGCACCTAGCCCCGGGGCGGCGGTTGCCGCGTCGTGAGTCCTTTAGCGCCTGCTGGACAAGGTCCCGCGCTTCAAACTACAACGGTCAGACATGGTTGAATTCACCCTTCCCAAGAACTCCAAGGTCCAACCCGGCAAGGCCTGGAATCCGCCGCCAGAGGGCGCGGAAGCCGGGCGCTGGCGCGAATACCGCATCTACCGCTTCGATCCCGACAAGGCTGAGAACCCGCGGCTCGATACCTATTGGGTGGACATGAAGGAGTGTGGGCCGATGGTTCTCGACGCGCTCATCTGGATCAAGAACAACATCGATCCAACGCTCACCTTCCGCCGCTCCTGCCGTGAAGGGGTGTGCGGCTCATGCTCGATGAATATCGGCGGCACCAACACGCTCGCCTGCACGCTGCACGCTGACGACGCGCCGGAGCGGATCTCGATCTATCCGCTGCCGCATCTGCCGGTGATCAAGGACCTCGTCCCGGACCTCACCCATTTCTATGCCCAGCACCGCTCGATCGAACCCTGGCTCAAGACCGATACGCCGACGCCGCAGAAAGAGTGGCGGCAGAGCCGGGAGGACCGTGCCAAGCTCGACGGGCTTTATGAGTGCATCCTGTGCGCCTGCTGCTCGACGGCCTGCCCGTCTTATTGGTGGAACGGCGAGCGCTATCTCGGCCCGGCGATTCTGCTACAGGCCGACCGCTGGGTCGAGGACAGCCGCGATGAGCGGACCGGCGAGCGACTGGATGAGCTCGAAGATCCCTTCAGGCTCTATCGCTGCCACACCATCCTCAACTGCACCAAAGCTTGCCCGAAGGGGCTCAACCCGGCGGCGGCCATCTCCTCGCTGAAGCGGCAGATGGTGGAGCGCGGCGAGTGATCGATCACATCGGCCTGCATGTGCGCGACGTCGCCCGCGCCACCGAGTTCTATCTCGAGGCGCTCAGCCCCCTCGGCTACGGCATCGTCATGCAGGTGTCGGCGGAGGAGACCGGCCATGGCGGGGCGGTCGGCTTCGGCGCAGGCCAGAAGCCGTCCTTCTGGATTGCGGAGGGCGAGCCCAAGAGCGGGCCGATGCATATCGCCTTCGTCGCGCCATCGCGAGTAGCGGTCGACGCCTTCTATCAAGCGGCGATGAAGGCCGGCGGCAAAGACAATGGTCCGCCCGGGCTTAGGCCGGAATACCACGCCAACTACTACGGGGCCTTTGTGTTCGATCCAGACGGCAACAACGCCGAGGCGGTGTGTCACCTGCCGGAGTGACGGCCTGGATCAGGCGCCTCGGCAATTCGGCAGCGAGAAAGAGCAAGGCTTCGGCTGCTCGACCGGGACCTTTTCGTGGGTCTTGGGGTCCGTCTTCGTCTCATAGGGACTGACGGCGAGGCGAGGCGCGAACGTTACCCGCGTGAGTCGACCTCCCTCGAACACAAGGCTCGCGTTGCAGTCGTAATCCTTGTCGGACTTCTTCTTCCCGAACGGGCTGGTTTGCTTCGACTCGTCCTTCTTCGGCGCCGCCTGCGGCACCGGCCCGGCGCCGGAATAATGGTAGACGAGCGTTTCGCCGGTATTGGTGTTGTAGCGCCCAGCCGGCGTGCCGGCGCAGGCGATGATCTGCTCCTTGGTCATGCCGACATAGGGCTTGGCGGGATCGGGCAGGAAGGTGCGCTCGAAGGTCGCCTTGGGCGACTGGCAGCCGCTCACAAGAAGAGAAGCGGCCAGAATCGTCAGCACTGATCGGACTGCGCGCATACGACCCCGCTTCCCCTCCCCACCCGTCGATGGGCGCAGAATGCGCGCAAAAAGTGGCAAATGAGTTGATCCCGGTTTCCCCCTTGAGGCGGAAGGTTACGGGGTGGGTTCTTGCAAGGCGACGCGGATTCGCCGCTTACCCCCCTCCCGCAAGGGGGAGTGGGAAGCGGGCACGTTGCCTAAAGCGCGGCGAAGAGATCCCAGAGCAGCTTGACGTTGAGGGCGATGAGGATCGTGGCGATGATCACCGCGAGCATCGTCATCCAACGCGGCGCTACCAGCGCGCCCATTTTGCGCCTGTCGGCGGTGAACATGACGAGCGGCACGATGGCGAAGGGCAGCGCAAGGCCCAGCACAACCTGGCTGAAGATCAGAAGCTTGGCCGTTCCCGCCTCGCCGTACCAGATGGTGACGATCGCTGCCGGCACGATGGCCAATCCGCGGGTCATCAAGCGCCGCGCCCAAGGAGGCAGGCGGATGTCGATAAAGCCCTCCATGACGATCTGCCCCGCCAGTGTCGCCGTCACCGTCGAGTTCATGCCGCAGCACAACAAAGCGATGGCAAAAAGGGTCGGCGCCATTGCCGTGCCGAGGAGGGGAGCGATCAGCGAATGAACCTGGCCGAGCTCGGTGACGTTGACCTGCCCCGTCCGGTTGAAGGTGGCGGCGGCGAGGATCAGGATCGCGGCGTTGATTGACAGCGCGAACATCAGCGCGATGGTGGAATCGATGGTGGCGAGCGTGATCGCCTCGCGCTTCTCCGGCACGGTCTTGCCATAGGCACGCGTCTGCACGATGCCGGAATGCAAATAAAGGTTATGCGGCATCACCGTGGCGCCGATGATGCCGATGGCGAGATAGAGCATGCCGGGGTTCTTGACGATCTCGGTGGTGGGCAGAAAGCCGCGCAGCACGGCGCCCCATTGCGGGTCGGCGAGCGCGATCTGGATAGCGAAGCTGATGGCGATGACCCCGAGCAGCGAAACGATGAAGGCCTCGACATAGCGGAAGCCGAGGCGCTGCATCCACAAGATGAGAAATACGTCGAGGGCAGTGAGGATCACGCCGATCTCGAGCGGAATGCCGAACAAGAGATTGAGGCCGATGGCCGTGCCGATCACCTCGGCCAAGTCGGTGGCGCAGATGGCGATCTCGGTAAGCACCCACAGCGGCCAGGAGACGTAGCGCGGAAAGGCGTCGCGGCAGGCTTGCGCGAGATCGCGCCCCGATCCGATCCCGAGCCGGGCGCAGAGCGCCTGCAGGATGATCGCCATGATGTTGGAGAGGAGCGCGATCGAGAGCAGCGCGTAGCCGAATTTCGAGCCGCCGGCGAGCGAGGTCGCCCAGTTGCCGGGGTCCATGTATCCGACGGCGACGAGATAGCCTGGTCCGAGGAAGGCGAGCAGCTTCCGCCACATCGGGCCGGTCGGCCGCGTGCGGATCGAGCCGAACACCTCGGCAAGCGAGGGCGTCGTCTGCTCGCGCCGCCAGCCGACGAGGCGCTCCTCGTCGAGGTTGGCCGCAGCTTGGGCGTGGACCGGTTTGACCGGGCTCAGCATTGGATCCCTCGTTTAAGGGGAAGCCTCAGCCTCTGGCTGAAGTCGTTGATTTCAGCCAAAGCTAGCTTACATGCGAATAATTTGCAAGAGCAACTAAGGCGGCGCGGAGGCGCTTTTTGCCGCGGTGTGTGATTTTAGTCAAATGCGAGAAAGCAGAACCCTGATTGGCCGATTTCTGCCAATATTCACTATGACTCTTCCTGCTTTGAAATAAATTATATCAATATAGGTAAGCTTTCTTAATGAAGCGGCAGGAAATTCCTTAATGATTGCGTAGACTCTATTGCGCCGCCGCAATCGAGCCAAGCTCGATGACTATTGCTGCCCTCCTTCGCGCCGAGAAGGGGGACCCATGCCGCGCTACTACTTTCACCTTAGGTCGCAGACGCGCCCGGTGCGGGACAAAACGGGCGTCGAGCTTTCGGGGCTCGAGGCCGCCCATTGGCATGCCATGCGTCTTGCCTATCGCCTGCGCGAGCACGCGGCGGAGACCGGCGAGGACTGGGTGATCGCGGTCGCCGACGAGTCTGGCGCCGCGCCGCTATCGGTGCTGCCCAGCGCGGTGCCGATGCTGCGCGAACAGACGGTGCCGACGGAGCAGTGGGCAGAGCGCCGGCCGCTACTTCTTCGCGGTGTCGTCCGGCCCTGACAGCTTCAGCACCGGAAAGTCCTGAGACGAGACCCTGACGCCGCAAGCTGAGGTCATCAGCACCACGCCGGCACAGACGAGGATGGTCGCACCGGCAGCCAAGGACGCGAGGGCAAGCTCCCGCTGCCCCAAACGGTCACTCATGACAGCACCTCCCTTATGGTTGGGACGAGCCTGTCACGGCGAAAGCTAACCGACCGTTGGCGGAAAAGTGGAAATTGCGCCGGTGGTGAATGAAGAGATACTTGGCGGGCGCTTCAGCCCCACAAACTTGATCCAGATCAAGGATCGCTCCGCCTACCGCCTCTCCAATAATCGACCATGGCCGCAGTCTGCACCGCGGCCGCGTGGGGAGGGAGGGTTCGATGGCAGACGCACCATCTCGCTGGCCGCAATTCGCCCGGGCGCTGCGCAAGCAGGCGCTCATGGACGAGATGATGGAGGCGCAAGGCGTCGATCTCCTCGCGGCGTTGAAGACGGGCGAAGCTTTCGTGCGGGCGCGGGCGAACTGCCGCGATTGCGATTGCGAAAGGTGCTTGCCGCGACTGGTTTCTCGAGGGCGAAAACGAGCAAGCTGATTTCTGCCCCAATGAGGCGTTCTTCGCCGCACTCAAACGCGAAAAGTGAGGGTCAGTCGTACGGGTAGGTCGGCGATCGCCGGAAGCCCTTCTCGTCAAGCTTCTCCAGCGAGGCTTCGGCCCTTTCGAGGTCGGCGGCGAGTCCCTTCCATTTCTCGGCGAGGTTTTGGAAGGTCTGCCGGCCTTCCAGTGTCTTGGCCCTGCGGGCAAGCTCGTTGTAGCGTATCGCTTCGGCCAGACAGTATTTTCGATCAGACGGCATGTGATCCCCTCACCGCAGGATGATCGTTTCCACGAAATATTTGCGATGATCAACCAACCGCGGGTAGGCGCCCGGTAGGCACAACTTAATCGAGTTGAATAGGAGGCTCCACGGAAGAATTGCATTCCGCGGTACTCGATCGGCGGCGAAAAGGACTTCCGACGCAGTTCCGCTCACCAATTGGGAACCTTTTTCTGGTCTCTTGACTTCCCCATATCTCTAGAGGGGGAAAGCCCAAGTAGGCTATCCAGATGTTGAGCTCTCTTTCCCGAACGCCCGCACTTCTCTCAT
>DASUZQ010000354.1:0-9681 GCA_036376815.1 Methyloceanibacter sp.
GCATTCTCCGCCATGCGCGCCAACGGCTCTTCCACACCCTCCATGTAGCCGATCGGCAGGTTGAACTGCTTGCGGATGCGGGCGTAGGCCGTGGTGGTACGGAGCAGAGACTTGGCTCCCGCGGCGCTCGTGGCCGGCAGCGAAATGGAGCGGCCGGCGGCAAGGCAGCTCATCAGCATGCGCCAGCCCTGCCCTGCCCGCTCCTGACCGCCGATGATCCAGTCGATCGGCACGAGCACATCCTTGCCGGAGGTCGGGCCGTTGGGGAAGGCGGCGCCTGCCGGAAGATGCCGCCGCCCGATCTCGACGCCTGGATGATCGGTCGGGATGAGTGCGAGCGTAATGCCGACGTCCTCGCCGCGGCCGAGCAGGTTTTCGGGATCGAACAGGCGGAAGGCGAGGCCGAGCAGCGTGGCGTTGGGCGCAAGGGTGATGTAGCGCTTGTCCCAGGTAAGCTCGATGCCAAGCGTCTCCTTCCCCTCGTACCAGCCTTTGGTGACCACGCCGATATCACGCATCGAGGCGGCATCAGAGCCTGAGAACGGACCGGTGAGAGCAAAGCAGGGAATTTCGTCGCCGCGCGCGAGCCGCGGCAAATAGTGGGCCTTTTGCGCTTCGGTGCCGTATTTCTCGATCAGCTCGCCTGGCCCGAGCGAGTTCGGCACCATGACGATGGTGACGCCGTCGGGGCTCCGCGATGAGATCTTGCCGAGCACAAGCGATTGCGCCTGCGCCGAGAAGCCCAAGCCGCCATGTTCCTTGGAGATGAGCATGCCGAGGAAGCCCTGATCGCGCACGAAGCGCCAGATGTCCTCAGGCACGTCGTGCAACTCGTGGCGGATGCGCCAGTCGTTGAGCTTGCGGCAAAGCTCCTCGGTCGGGCCGTCGAGGAAGGCGCGCTCTTCAGCGGTGAGGGTCATGGGGCTGACGCGGCGGAGCCTCGACCAGTCCGGCGTGCCGGAGAAGAGGTCGGCGTCCCAGCCGACGGTGCCGGCTTCAAGCGCCTCCCGCTCGGTCTCAGAGATCGTGGGCATGGCGCCCTTGAGCGCGCGATAAGCGGGCATCACCACGTAGTCGTGCTTGAGGCGCGGGAAGGTGAGCGCAAACAGGCCGCCGGCGGCGAGCCAGCCGAGAACTGCCCAGACATTGAACACCGGCGCGTGCAGATGGCCGGAGCCGAGGCCCATTTGCAGGCTCAAGGTGAAGACGGCAATTGCGGCCGCCCAAGCCCAAAGCGGTGCACGGTTCATGGCAAGCGCGAACAGAGCCGCAAGCGACAGAAGCGCGAAGATGAGCTCAGCCATGGGGACTCTCCGACCGACCCTTTGCCCCTGCCTGCCCTGCGCCCGATGGTATCAAAGCCATTGTTCTTGTGACGGACCGCGATTCGGTCCGTTCGGCCTTATGACTTCTATGGTCCGGCTCCGTCATCGACTCAAGCTCTTTTCTGGCTTGCTAGACTTATTGGCAAGACGGGCTGGAGCGACGCCAATCAGGCCTCATGCCCCTCTTCGCAGGCCAAGTCATACCAGCTGATTAACTGCGGGAGCCGTTGCCCACGTCAGGTTGCCGCGCCGGCAGCTTGCTCGTTGCCGCGGCCCATGCGGCGATCGATGCCGATCAGGGCAACGCCGAGCCCTAGGAACACGAGGACCAGCACTGCCATGTTGATGAGCACCTTGTCGTAGCCGAGATTGCTTACATTGATGAAGGGATAAGGATAGGACCCGGTCACCGCGCCGTGGATCAGGGTATAGACGGCGTAGGCGAGCGGAAAGAGGAGCGAGATGAAGGCCGATTTCCATCGCACCGTTCCTTTCGGCACGAACAGCACCCAGTCGATCACGTAGAGCGCGGGCGTCACCACGTGCTCGATGGTATCGGCGAGGAGCTCCCAGCCTTGCGGGTTCCACAGCTTGGCGAGCAGATAGTGATAAATCACCGCGACGATGATGATGTAAGCGAGAATCGCCGTGCGCACCGAAGGCCGCTCGAAGAATTGCCCCGCGCGCGACTGCGGCGCTAGCCAAGGCAGCGTCAGAGCGAGCGCGACGAGAATGTTGGTGAGAATGGTGAAGAAGCTGAAATAGCGGACGGTCGCTTCGAGGAACGCAACACCTGGCTTCTTGATGGTGAGATAGTATTGGAGGACGAGGGCGAACCAGGCTATTGCGGCCGCGCCGATGCGGTAATATTTCGCCACTCCCCCCCTCCCATTCACCGAGTCATATCAAGGGTTCGCGTTAAGAGTTCGCGCTGGAAACCGGCTTTTGCGGAAATTACGAGCCGCTCGCTTGCGACTTCGCCGTGAACACCGTGCCGTCGGTATCGACCATGGACACGTCGAGCTCGTTGTCCCCGCCGCGCCCGAAGGTGAAGCGGAAATTCGGGTTGGTCGAGATCGAGAAGGTACTCTCCATGCGGAACACGAGGTCGTTGCCTCGCTTCACCGTCATCTCCTTGATGAAGCGCGCCGGGATGTAGCCTCCGGTGTCGATGTCGAGCTGCATGCCGTTCGCGTTCGGGTGCTTGATCATCACCTGCGCCTCGAACAAAGGCGTGGTGGAGAGCGCCGGCGGGAAGGTCTTCACCAGCATCTTGCCGAGATCGGCGTTCTCGGTGTCGGGGTCCTTGGCGTTCATGGCGCCGCAGCCACCTGCCGCCTGCACGAACTTCGTGGCCATATGCAAGCTGCCGTCTCCGGTCTCGAGGATGGCGCGCACATGGGAGAAACTGTCGATGCGCACCCGGGTCGACAGCGAGCGGTCGCCGCCGCCGGTCCCAGCCGCTGGTCCGAAGGTGAACTTCGCCACCACCGGGCTCGGATTCTTGTCGATGATCAGGGTCAGCGACTTCAACGGCCCCGTGACCTCCGGCGGCACGTGCACGGTGATCGGCACGACCGCCGCGTCCTCGGCGGTCAGCGGCGCATCGAGCGTGACCTTGCCGTCCTCGGCCTTGATGTCGCGGTCGCCGAAAGTCATTTGCTTCAGCGCCGGCCAGACATCCTCCTCGGCACGCACCGGCGAGGCCGCAACCAGGAGCAGAAGCGCAAACGCCGCCATCAACACCCTGCTACCGGCGCGATCGACTTTTCCGTGCATCGATTCCTCCTCGATGGTCACGCGCATTTATATCATTCCCATTCGAGTTCGGCGAAGGCCGCGGTGACGTTCCTCACGTGATAGTCATCGAACAGCTTCCAGGCGTCGCGATCCTCGAAGCCTGCGGTCTTGGTCGCTTCCTCCAAGGTCTTGCCTTCCTTGATCAATTTGCGCACGTCGGCGGCGATATCGGCGAGATAACGCTGCTCGGGATCGAACGCCGCCGGCAGTTCCATGGCGTGAGGACCGTGGCCGGGGACCACGCGTGGCGCTTTCCGCTTCTTCAAATCGTCGATCACCGCGAGCCAGCCGACAATCGAGCCGTCGAGCGTCGGCACATGCACCGAGAACAGGAGATCGCCGAGGAACAAGGTCCCGGTCGCTGAATCGGTGACGATCAAGTCGTTGTCGGTGTGCGCGGTCCGTTGCGTCTCGAGGAGCAGCGTGCGCCCGCCGAGGTCGAGCGACATGGTGTTGTCGACGGGAACCGTCGGCAGGATCACCTCGATGCCGGCGAAGGCTGCGTCCCCCAGCATGCGCTTGTTGGTGGCGAGATAGCGTTCGGCGCGGGAGGCAAGCCCGCGGGCGAGCTTGTGATTGGCGACGAAGGCCGGTGCGTCCTCCTTGAAGGCGGCGTTGCCGAACACGTGGTCTGGATGCATGTGGGTGTTGATCACGTAGCGGATCGGCTTGTCCGTCACGGCGCGGACGGCGTTGCGCAGGCGTTTCCCCACCTTGAAGCTGCCGATGGTGTCGATTACGGCGACGGCGTCGCTGCCGACCACGAAGCCGGCATTGGCCATGTCGCCCTGGTTCTCCGGCGACTGCATCTCGTAGCGGCCCTGATGCACGAACACGCCAGGCGCGATCTCGCTCACCTCGACCGAGTCCGGCGAGGGAGCCGCGGCGAAAGCGGGGATCGGCCGCAACAGCGGAACAGCCGTAAGCGCAAGGGCTCCGCGCAGGAAATCCTGCCGCGTCATCCGAAGACATTCGTTGCACACGGGTCCGGTCTCGCGCCGCCTGACGGCCCTGGTCAATAGTCCTTAAGACCAGCTTGTCCACAGGAGCGAGCACCCGCGCAAGATCGGCGTTTTCGCTGTTGCAGGACCGCATCACCGTCAAAACGAAAAAGGCTCAAATTCCGAGGCTTGCAGGGTCCGGCTTCACGAAACTTTCAACTCCGGCGTTTGGGCCCCCGCGCAGATCGCAGTGGCGGTTGTTCCGATCTCGGACTAACCTCTCGAGGTTCGGGGGAAACGCACATGCACGGACGATCCTTCGTCGCCGTCAGTGTCGCCGGTGGTCTTGCCCTGGTATACGCGGTGCTTGTTCCGGTGGCTTCAGTCGCCGAGGACGTCGCCACGGCAGAGCAACCGGCCACGCCGACTGGCGCGGCCACGCCATCTCCGAATCCGCCTGTTCCATCGCCGAGCCCGGCCAATGCCGCTCCGCCGGCCACGCCGGCTCCATCGCAAACTGAAGCAGCCACATCAGCCCCGGCCGCCGATCCGGTCATCGCCGGAATTCGCAGCAAGCTTGCCGATGCCAATTTGCGCAAAGGCGCCGATCCCGCCGATCTCGCCGCGCTCGATGCGTTCTACGCCGGGCGTAGCGGACCACCGGTGTGGGTCACCCCGATGGGATTCTCGGCGAGAGCGCAAGCGACTATCGACGAGATCGGCAAGGCCGACGATTGGGGCCTGTCAGCCTCTGCCTTCCAACTTCCGCCCGCCGGGATCCTGCCCAAGACGGTTGACGATCAGGCTGTCGCCGAGATCAAGCTTCAGCTCGCCGTCCTGAAATATGCCCGCTTCGCCCGCGGCGGCCGGGTCAATCCTTCGAGCCTCAGCAATATCCTCGACCTCGATCCTCCCATACGCGACCCGAAGATCGTGCTCGCCGAGATCTCCGCTTCGCCTGACCCTGACAGTTATCTCCAGTCGCTGCATCCGAAGCACGAGCAGTTCCAGAACTTGCGGCGGGCGTTGCTCAAGGCACGCGGTGGCGATGGTGCGAGCAAGCCTGCGAGCGAGCGCGACATTCAGAAGATCGTCATCAACATGGAACGATGGCGGTGGATGCCGGAGAATCTCGGCAAGATCTACGTTCAGGACAACGTGCCTGAGTACATGCTCTACGTGGTGAAAGACGGGAAGGTCATTCACTCCGACAAGATCGTCGTCGGCCTGTTGAAATATGCGACCCCGGTTTTCTCAGCGGACATGCAGTCCATCGTGTTCAACCCGGAATGGACCGTGCCGCCGACCATCGTGCGGGAGAACCTGATGCCGAACTTGCGTGGCGGCGGCTGGTTCGGCGGCAGCTCGATCCTGAGCGAGCACGGCCTCAAGGTGAAATATAACGGCCGCATCGTCGATGCAGGCAGCGTCAACTGGAGCAGCGTGAATATGGCCAACGTCGCCTTCGTCCAGGCGCCAGGGCCGACCAACGTGTTGGGCAAGCTCAAGTTCGTCTATCCCAACAAGCACATGGTCTACATGCACGACACCATCAAGCGCGGCCTGTTCAAGCCGACGATGCGCGCAGAAGGGCATAACTGCATCCGCATGGAGAAGCCGAGCCAGCTCGCGCAAATTCTGCTCGCCGAAGACAAGGGGTGGGACACAAAGAAGGTCCAGGACCTCCTCGACAAGGGCTATGATAGCGCCGTCAACCTCGATCATCCCATACCGGTGCACACCACCTACTTCACAGCCGTCGCCGATGCCGACGGCAAGGTCACGAGCTTCGCCGACGTCTATGCGCTGGACAGCAAGCTCGCTCCGATCGTGGCCGGCAAAGCGGTCGCCTCCGCCGCAGCGGACGACGACAATGCGGACACGCCGACGGGTTCGGTGCCGTCGGCAAGGTCGAAGCCGCCGAAGGAAAACGTGGCGGGGCAGATCCAAGGATTGTTCGGAGATTAGCGTCCGCACTCCGATGCCTTGGCGGATTGTTTTGGCTCTCACTGCCATTGCCTTGCCGGTGTTGCTCACGAGCGCCCAAGCTGCTGAGCCCGTCGCGACCAGCAGCGACTTCGCCGGGCTGATCGAGATCGGCGGCGGCCGGAAGCTCTATCTCGAGTGCAAGGGAACCGGGAGCCCCGTCGTCATTCTCGAGGCCGGCTTGCGCAACCGCGCCGACATCTGGAGCGTGAAGCCAGATGCGGGCGAAGCCGTGTTTCCGCGAGTCGCTGCGTTCACCAGGGTCTGCGCCTATGACCGGCCCGGAACGACGCTTGGCACCGACCAGTTCAGCCGCAGCGATACAGTGCCCATGCCGCGCACCGCAGCTGACGCCGTCGCCGACCTTCATGCGCTGCTCGGAGCCGCGGCAATCCCTCCGCCTTATGTGCTTGCGGGACATTCGACCGGTGGGCTGATCAGCAGGCTCTACGCCAGCACCTATCCGCGGGAAGTCGCCGGTCTCGTGCTCGTGGATGCGATCCCGGAGGGCATGCAGGCGGCGATGACGCCGGACCAGTGGACGGTCTACAACCGTCTGCTGCTGACCGATCCTCCGAAAGAGCTCGCCGGCTACAAGGAGCTAGAGACCATCGACTTCGATGTGAGCTTCGATCAGATGCGCGCCGCCTCCAAAGCGACGCCGCTCACCCCCATCCCGTTGATCGTGATCTCCAAGGGCAAGCCCTTTGCTCTTCCGCCGGGACTCCCCGACTGGCTGCCTGCGACGCTGGAGCAGGCCTGGACCAAGGGCCAGGACGAGCTTGCCCAGCTTCTGCCCAACACGCCGCACCGGATTGCCACCAACAGCAGTCACTACGTTGAGATCGAAGAGCCGCAATTGGTGACCGACGCGATCAGGCAAGTGTTCGAGGCCGCCCGCGCTGAAAAGCCGCCGCGATAACCCGAGCCAAATAAAAGGTCGAATGACCCGATTGTCCCAAGGCGCCGCAGGGCCCCTTTCTTGTGCGGCTCCTGCGAATTGGCTAAGGAGGCGCATTAGCCACCCTCTGAAATGTGGGAAGCCAAGGCATGACCGACCCGGAACGGCCGCAACTCAGCCCCTATCAGGTGGAGCTCGAAGCGGGCAAGCGCTATGCCTGGTGCCGCTGCGGGCGGAGCAAGAAGCAGCCGTTTTGCGACGGGTCGCATGCTGGTACGGACATCGAGCCGTTCATGTTCACCGCTGAGCGGACCGAAGCCGCGCTCCTTTGCGGCTGCAAGGATACCGGCGATCCTCCTTACTGCGACGGCTCGCATTTGCTGCTGTAATATTGGGCACGCCTCGATAATGCGCTTCACGTTGTACGCCCCACGCCCTTATTGCTATGAAGGTGCGCCCGAGGCAGAGGCCATCGCCTAGGGCCGATACGCTAGCCCCGGGTCGGGGGGAAGGAGGGCAGCGGCGTCCATGGCTTACTTCCTGCAACAACTGGTCAACGGGATCGCGCTCGGCTCGATCTACGGCCTGATCGCCATCGGCTACACCATGGTCTATGGCATCATCGGCATGATCAATTTCGCCCATGGCGACATCTTCATGGTGGGCGCTTTCATCGCGTTGATCGCTTTCCTCCTGATCATGAGCCTCGGCCTGACGCTTGTTCCGCTCGCGCTCGTGCTCGTGCTCATCATCGCCATGCTGCTCACCGCCATGTGGGGGTGGACTGTCGAGCGCATCGCCTATCGGCCGTTGCGCGAATCCTTCCGCCTCGCGCCGCTGATCACCGCCATCGGCATGTCGATCATTCTCCAGAATTTCATCCAGGTGGCGCAAGGCGCGCGGGTCAAGCCGCTGCAGCCGGTGATCACCGGCGGCTATCAGATCTTCAACGAAGGCGGGTTCGCCGTAAACCTCTCCAACATCCAGATCCTCATTGTGGTGACGACCGTGGCGCTGATGGGCGTGTTCTGGCTGGTCATCACCCGTACCGCGCTTGGCCGGGCGCAGCGCGCCTGCGAGCAGGACCGGCTGATGGCCGCGCTGTCGGGCGTGAATGTTGACCGCACCATCTCGGCTACCTTCGTCATGGGGGCGGCGCTCGCCGCCGTGGCCGGCCTTCTCTATTTGCTCTATTACGGCGTCATCGATTTCTTCATCGGCTTCGTCGCCGGCATCAAGGCGTTCACCGCCGCGGTGTTCGGCGGCATCGGCTCTCTCCCCGGCGCCATGCTCGGCGGCCTCGTCATAGGCCTGATCGAGACGTTCTGGTCCGCCTATTTCAGCATCGAGTACAAGGACGTGGCGGCGTTCTCGATGCTCGCAATCGTGCTTATCTTCTTCCCGACGGGGCTGCTCGGCCGGCCAGAGACGGAGAAGGTCTAGGCCTTGAGCGAGCCGGTCAAATCGCTGAGCCTCCGGCTCCAGGCCGCACTCGCCGACGCACTGCTCGCGGGCTATGTCACCTTCGCGCTGTTCTGCCTGGCGCTCGGCTTCAGGACCGCGGACAGCGCCGGCGGCCTTACGCTCAAGGCTCGCCCTATGTTGCTCGCCATTGCCGTCGGCATCGTCTTTGTCGGCAGGCTTCTCCTCAATCTCTTCTGGTGGAACGGCAATTGGAAAGTCCCGCGCCCGGCCTGGCGTCCGGTCTGGCCGATCCCCGCGGTGACCCGCTATGGGTCCGAGAACGGCGCGATGCTGCTCGTCATTGCCGCGGCGTTGTTCCCCATCCTCGCCTTTGCCCTCGACAAGACGCTCCACCTTGGGCTGCCGCTTCGCTATCTGCTCGATCTCTCCATCCTGGTGCTCACCTACGTGATGCTCGGCTTCGGCCTCAACATCGTGGTCGGGCTCGCCGGGCTCCTAGACCTTGGCTATGTCGCCTTCTACGCGGTCGGCGCCTACACCTTCGCGCTGCTCGCTGCGCATTTCGGCTTCGGCTTTTGGATGTGCCTGCCGCTCGCCGGGCTCCTTGCCGCGCTGTGGGGCGTCATCCTCGGTTTCCCGGTGCTTCGGCTCCGCGGCGACTATCTCGCCATCGTGACGCTCGCCTTCGGCGAGATCGTCCGCATTGTGCTGCTCAACTGGACGCACGTGACCAACGGGCCGAACGGCATCTCCGACATCCCGAAGCCAACCTTCTTTGGATTGCCCTTCAAGGCTACTGGAGGGGAGACCTTCGCGAGCTTCTTCGGGCTCAAATACGATCCGCTGCACGCCATCATCTTCCTCTATTACGTGATCCTAGGGCTTGCACTGCTCACGAGCTTGTTCACCTTGCGGCTCCGCCGGCTTCCCATCGGCCGCGCCTGGGAGGCGATGCGCGAAGACGAGATCGCCTGCCGCTCACTCGGCATCAACACCACCGTCGCCAAGCTCACCGCCTTTGCCACCGGCGCCATGTTCGGCGGCTTTGCCGGCTCCTTCTTCGCAACAAGGCAGGGCTTCATCAGCCCGGAGTCCTTCAGCTTTATTGAGTCTGCCATCATCCTCGCCATCGTCGTGCTCGGCGGCATGGGCAGCCAGATCGGCGTGGTGCTCGCGGCAATCGTGATGATCGGCGGATTCGAGCTGTTGCGGAACATGGAGTGGCTCCAGCTCGTGTTCGGTCAGGACTTCGACCCCTCGCTCTACCGCATGCTCCTGTTCGGCATCGCCATGGTGGGAATCA
>DASUZQ010000355.1:0-4122 GCA_036376815.1 Methyloceanibacter sp.
TTCCGCTCGAATGCGTTCGGCGAGCCCTATTTCCTGGAAGCGAACCCGCTTGCCGGGCTGCATCCGCATCATTCGGACCTTCCCATTCTCGCCGCGCAGAACGGCGTTTCTTACGTCGAGCTGATCGGCATGATCCTCGACGCCGGCTTGGCGCGTTATGGCCTGACGCGGACCGGCAAGGAGCAGGAGCGGAGACGCGCCTGATGGCGCTCAAGCCAGGCGGCTTCATCCCCGTCGTGCATGCCGCGACGCGCGAACGTCCTGACGAGATCGATACGCTGCTCTCCGCCGAAGCCGTGGCTCGCGCGCTCGGCGAGCTCGGCTTTGCCACCGAGATCGTCGCCGTCGATCTCGACCTCAACCATTTCCTGGCCTTAAAGCGCCGCGACCCGCTTCTCGTGTTCAACCTGGTCGACGCGGTGCGGGGGGACGGCAGGCTTGCCCCGGTCATCCCCTCGATGCTCGATGCGGTGGGGTTGCCTTACACCGGCGCTCACTCCGACGCCTGGCTCGAGACGCTGTCAAAGGTCGCGGCCAAGCTGAAGCTTGCGCGCGAAGGCCTGCCAACGCCCGGCTTCTCGGTGGACGGCTCAGGGCTCGATCCTGATGCGAAGTTTATCGTCAAGGCAGTGTGGGAGCATGGCTCGCTCGGGCTCGACGAGGCCTCAGTAGTGAAGGGTGCCGACGTCGGGCGCGTCATCGCCGACCGCGGCGCGCGCTTCGGCACCGAGCATTTTGCCGAAAGCTTCGTCGAGGGGCGCGAGTTCAACCTCTCGCTGCTTGAGGAGCGTGGTCGTGCCAGTGTGTTGCCCATCGCCGAGATCCTGTTCGAGGATTGGCGCGAAGGGCGTCCGCGCATCGTGGGCTATGATGCCAAGTGGACGAGCGACAGCGAGGCCTATATCGGCACGCCACGCCGCTTCGGGCTGGAAAAGACGGAGCCCGCGCTCGCGGCCGAGCTGGTAAAGCTCGCCAAGTCCTGCTGGGACCTGTTCGGCCTTGCCGGCTATGCCCGCGTCGACTTCCGCGTCGATCGCGAAGGCAGAACAACGATCCTCGAGGTTAACGTCAATCCCTGCCTCAACCCCGATGCAGGCTTTGCCGCGGCAGCGGCTCAAGGCGGCCTCTCCTACCGCGACCTCATCGGCAGCATTATCGATGCCGCCCCGCGAGCCTTGCCAGCCATCGCGTGACATGCTTCGCATCTAGTCATGTTGCGCATCCGCAAAGTGGCCGACGCCACGACGGCGCCGAACCGCGCCGCGATCGAGGCGGCGCAAAAGATCATGCGCGAGCAGTTTCCGGCGATGCCGGATTACGACATCACCAAGCTCCCCGAGCAGCTCGCCAATCCGCTCAAGCATCGCTTCGTCGCGCGGCTGTTCGTGGCCGAAAATGCCCGCGACCAGACGCTTGGCCTAGCGCTTCTGCTGCACGCGCCGGACATCGGCTTTTCCTATCTTGAGATCATCTCCACCGCTCTTGGCCGCACGGGGAGGGGCATCGGGGCCACGCTTTATGAGCGGGTGCGGGAAGAGGCGCGGGCGCTCGGCACGCAGCTCTATTTCGAGAGCCTGCCCGACGATCCGGCGCTCAGCCCCAACCCCGAGATCAGAGCCAACAATGCCAACCGGCTCAAATTCTACGAGCGCTACGGTGCGCGCCCGATCATCAACACAGCCTATGAGACGCCGGTGACGCCCGGAACCACCGACCCTCCCTACCTGATGCTCGATCCGCTCGGCTCAAACGATCTGCCGAGCCGCGACAAGGTGCAGAAGGTCGTGCGCGCCATCCTTGAGCGCAAATATGGGCTGGGCGGTGCCTATGTGCAGCTCGTGGTGGACTCGATCCAGGACGATCAGATCCGCTTGCGCGAGCCGCGCTACACGAAGCGCCCGCAAAAGGCGGAGGTCCGCGCGATCGACGAGCCGCGCATCGCGCTCGCGCTCAACGACGACCACACCATCCACCATGTGCAGGAGCGAGGCTATGTCGAGGCGCCGGTGCGCATCCGCTCGATCATGGCCGAATTGAATGCTTCAGGCTTGTTCGAGCGGGTGCCGACCAAGCGCTTCTCCGACCGCCACATCCGCGCCGTGCATGACGGGCGGCTCGTCGATTACATCCGCAAGGCCTGCCTCATCGCCGGCCCGAAGAAGTCGATCTATCCTTACGTGTTCCCGACGCGGAACCCGGCGCGGGCGCCGAAGGACGAGACGGTGCTCGCCGGCTATTACTGCATCGACACGTTCACGCCGCTCAACCTCAACGCCTATCTCGCCGCGCGCTCGGCGGTCGATTGCGCGCTGACCGCGGCGGAGAAGGTGCTGGAGGGGGCAGACCTCGCCTACGCGCTGGTGCGCCCGCCTGGGCACCACGCCGAGACCCGCACCTTCGGCGGCTTTTGCTATTTCAACAATGCGGCGATCGCCGCCAACATGCTCTCGCGCTACGGCCGTGTCGCCATGCTCGACATCGATTATCACCACGGCAACGGCCAGCAGGAAATCTTCTATACGCGCTCCGATGTGCTCACCGTATCGATCCACGGTCATCCGAGCTTCGCCTATCCATATTTCACCGGCTTCCGTGACGAGACCGGGATCGGCCCAGGCGCCGGCTACAATCTCAATCTGCCGCTCCCTGAGCACATCACCCCTGAGCAGCACCGGAACGCGGTGGCGGAGGCGCTTCGCCGCATCCGCCGCTTCGCGCCGGCCTTCCTCGTGGTGTCGGCCGGTTTCGATACAGCGCGCGGCGATCCGACCGGCACCTGGTCCAATCGGGCACGCGACTTCGAGCAGCTCGGCCATATGCTCGGCGAGCAGGGCTACTCGACGCTCGTGGTGCAGGAGGGCGGCTACCGCGTGCGCACGCTCGGCACCAATGTGCGGAATTTCTTCGCAGGCCTGGTCACCGGCCATTCCGCCGCGCGGCAGGTTGCGCCGGCGCTTGCGCGAAGCGCCGGTCAGCGCCCGCCCGCGCGCGACGGACTCGAATGGCGGAGCGCGGTAATGGCCGACGATGTGGGGCGCGTGCGCTCGCTCGTCGCCTCCACCGGGTTCTTCAATGCGGCTGAGGTCGACGTCGCGGCGGATCTCGTCACCGAGCGCCTCGCCAAGGGGATTCGCTCGGGCTACCACTTCATTCTTGCCGAGCGCGGCAGCGGACTCGTGGCCTATGCCTGTTACGGCCCGATCGAGGGCACGCAAGGGTCGTTCGATCTCTTCTGGATTGCCGTGGCGCCGGAGGAGCAGCGCAAGGGGCTCGGGCCGCAAGTGTTCGCCCGGGCCGAGAACGCCATGCGCAAAGCCGGCGCCAAGAAGATCTATGTCGATACCTCCTCATCCGACCGCTATGCGGGGACGCGCGGCTTCTATCAGCGCATGGGCTTTGCCGAGGATGCGCGCCTTCCCGACTTCTACGGGCCAGGCGACAGCAAGGTCATCTATGTGAAGGAGCTCGCGGTCGACACCACAACGATGCCCAAGTGACATCATCGTTAATGCTGGGAAGGGCGGTCACTGCGCAGCGGTTGACTCCCTATAGACTGCAGGGGATCGTCGCCGCCGAGGAAGTGTCTTGGGAAGGCAAGCGATGTCTCGTCACGTGTCTGCAGACCTGAGCCGAAGGTCAGCCATCACGCTTTTGGGCGTCGGTGTCGGGATGCTCGCCGGCTGGCGCGGTGCCGTCTCGGCTGCGCTGGCCGGAAGCACGCCGAACCTCGACGGCGACCTCGGCAGCCTCGAGCCCGGCCAATTCATCTGGAACCCGGAGCGCGCCCCTCAAGGTCCGGTGGCCATCATCGTCTCAATCCCGAAGCAGCTTGTCTTCGTCTATCGCAACGGCATCCTGATCGGCGTCTCGACCTGCTCGACCGGCAAGCCGGGCCATTCGACGCCTGCCGGCGCGTTCACCATCCTCGACAAAGCCAAGGTGCACACCTCGGCCACCTATGGCGAGCCGATGCCGGACATGGAGAAGCTCACCTGGAAGGGCATCGCGCTCCATGTCGGCGATCTGCCCGACTACCCGGACTCGCATGGCTGCGTTCACCTTCCGCCGGAATTTGCCGACGACCTCTACGCCATCACGCAGATCGGCACGCCGGTGATCCTC
>DASUZQ010000356.1:0-12727 GCA_036376815.1 Methyloceanibacter sp.
GCAAGGTTCAACGAGATTTAGACTCTGAGGGGCGTCGACTTCCGCCGGCGCCCTCGCTTTGAGCGGAACTAGGAAGGCGCCAGGGTCGTTTTTTAGGGAGGCGGCGGGGACATGGAGGATTTGCCATGCCCGATACTTCCACAAGTAGAGAAACCGGCAACGCCCTAACCATCGGCCTTGTGCTGGCAGGAATCGTTGCGGTGCTCATTCTGGTTGGCTCTGTCCTTTTTCAGTCTGACCAGAAGGGCGTAGACGTGACCGTAAACCAGCCGAGCACTGAGTCGCCGACATCAGGCGATACCAAAACGCCATAGGCTCCATCCTATGGCATCAAAGGGGCGTCGGCTTCGGTCGGCACCCTAATGTGCTGAGTTCTTGCAGCGCCTCGAGGCTGAACTGCGTTCCTTGGTCAGAGACGGCGCGGTCTCGTCTGGCCATAAGGATTTGCCTCTGCTGCGCGCCTCTCCTCGTTGCACTCCTTGCACAACCCGTCGTCAACGGCTGGATGCGGGCACTTGCCGGGCCGATGGCCGTGAGCTGTAGATTGACACTCACATTTTTCTTGCTCTGCCATTGTTCTGTCCTCCAATCGGGCCACGATATCACGGAACACGAGGCGCCTTAACCATCCCGACTTTCCGCCGCTCCGCTCCAACCTTTGCGGGGGTGGCGAAGGGACTGAAGCGTGCTAGAACCCATCTGCCAATCACAAAGGGGGGTCCCTGAATGACGCGCTCTCGTGCAAGACTGCCAGCCGCCTTTGTCTTGATCCTCTGTTGCGTCGGCGCGGCACCGTCGGCGGCCTTCGCGCAAGCCGGGACCATCACCAAAGGCATGCAGACCTACTGCACCAATGACTACAAGAAATTCTGCGGCGACTACGGTCTGCAATCCAATGCGCTCAACCTTTGCATGCGCAAGGCGGGGCCGGGCCTTTCGCCTGCCTGCGTGCAAGCTCTGGTGCAAGCCGGAAAGATCTCGCAAGCCGAGGTGGATAAACTGAAGGCAAAAGCGAAAGGGCTCTGACGCTTGGTCAAGCCGCGGCGCGAAAGCGCCGTTCACCGATCCGCGCTCTATGCGACCAGGAACAAGGAACCCGTGCTCATGAAACGAATTCTCAGCTTCAGCCTGTTTGCCGCCCTCGCGCTCACCGGTAATGCCGCCTTCGCCGCCGACGCGTGCACCAAGATCGTCGCGACCGGCCACCCGCAATATCCGGCCATCGCCTACAAGGACGGCGACAACATCGCCGGCGCCGCGCCGATGCTGGTCGGGGCCATCGCCAAGAATCTCAAGGTCCCGCTTGAATCGAAATACATGGGGACGTGGGAAGAGGCCCAGGCAGCAGCGCGCGACGGCAAGGCCGACATGATTTTCGGCATCTACTTTAACGATGAGCGCGCAACCTATCTCGATTACGTGAAGCCCGCCTTCATGTACGACGAGGTGGTCGTGTTCGTCGCCAAGGACAAGCCGTTCGCCTACAAAGACGAGAACGATCTGATCGGCAAGAAGGGCGCCACCAATAAGGGCGAGAGCTACGGCAACGATTTCGATGCCTTCATCAAGGACAAGCTGACGGTCGCGCGCACCGACGGCATCGACGCCGCCTTCAAGGATCTGTTGGACGGGAAAGCCGACTATGTGATCGCCGGCTATTATTCCGGTCTCGCCGAAGCGGCCAAAGCGGGAATCAAGGACAAGATCGAGCCGCTGAGCCCGGCAATCCTCGAGGCCGAAATGTTCGTCGCCTTCTCCAAGAAGTCACCTTGCGCGTCTTTGGCTCCCGGCTTCAGCCAGGGCATCACCGAGATGACCACCAACGGCCAGTTCGACACGATGTTGCAAGACGCGACGAGCGCTTGGGAGGCCGCCCAAAAACACTGAGGTTCGGCACGCGCGGGAGGCGCTCATGGCCAAGGTGTCGAAATACAGCATGCTGTTTTACAGCGGCGAGCAAGGCTACCAAAACAACCGCGCCCAGGTCACGCTCGCCGATGCCGACGGCAATACCCTCGCCTTCGTCCGCTTCAAGGACCCAGGCATGCCCTATGAGCTCGATACCGAGACCGACGGGATCATCACCATGCATCTGCCGTCGGCGATGCTCCCAAGCATTCTCGATGCCGTGCGCAACGAGAAGACCGACATCTACTATCAGATCGGCAAGGCGTTCTTGTTCGCCAAGCTGAAGCGCGCGGGCCAAGGATAGGCTGAAGCGTGCCCAAGACGGCGCCGAAGTCGAAAGTCCGCAAGGCCGCAAAGCCGGCGCTGCTCGCAGGCGGCAACCCGCAAATTCCCAAGGCCGACGGCGACGCCCCGGTGCAGGCCTACATCGCCGCCATGCCCGGCTGGAAACGCGAGGTCGGGCGCCGCCTCGATGCGCTCATTGCGCGCACCGTCCCCAACGTGCGCAAGGCCGTGAAGTGGAACTCGCCCTTCTATGGCGTCGACGGCCCAGGAGAGGAAAGAGGCTGGTTCCTCAGCTTTCATTGCTTCACCAAGTACGTGAAGGTGGCCTTCTTCCGCGGCGCGAGCTTGCGCCCTCTCCCCCCCGGCGCCTCCAAGAGCAAGGACACGCGCTACCTCGACATCTATGAGGATGACCAGCTCGACGAAGCTCAGCTCGCCGCCTGGGTGAAGCAAGCAAGCCAATTGCCCGGCGAACGCATGTGAGGGGGAAGTCGCGAGGTGCGTGCGCGCGATAACCCGAGCAGGCATTTTCCAGAACTAGCTGCTCCCCGATGGGCCGAGGGCCTGCTTGGCGGTGGTGAGCTCCGCGCCGCCGAGGCTGATGAGGTTGCTCGTGTTATCGGGCGTGACGGGGATGTCGCCCGCGTGCGTGGCGGACATGATCAGCCTGCCGTCGCGCGCCCCTAGACCGAAATGCATCTCGTCGCCGACCTGCGAGGTGCCGGCGAACGCCTCCTCGCCCAGATTCGGCGCCGCCGCAGGGTTGAACCCGGGCGCAGCCTTGCTCCCCTGCACGGCAGTTTGGTAGGCAGAAGCGGCGTCGCTGGCGCTGGCGTACTGGTCGATGGAGACCGTCACCTTCTTCTTTCCGTCGGCGCTGGTGAAAACCACCGATCTCGACGCGATCGGCTTGCCGACACTCGTTTCGTTCGGCCCCGTGCTGCCCTCCTTGGTGACGTCGGGGAAGTGCTCCGTCACCACGCTCACAGGCACGACCGTGTCGCGCGGCAGCAACGGAGGGGCGGCATCGCCGCACGCAGCCAATGAAAGGAGCGCAATCGCAGCGAGCGGGAGCACCAGCGCCCGCGGGCCTCGTTGTCGGTTCATTTTCAAATCACGCCCGTAATCATTGCGGCAATCCCGGTAACAGACGTAAGCGTCATGAATCTATATACTCAAGTGACGGACGACAGCAGCCATGAAGAAAACGGCGACCACTCTGAAGCGGAAAAGCGGCGCGACGGAAGCAACGGGCGGCGACGCTCCCTCTCAGCTGATCGATGCGAGGATCGCGGCGCTCTCTGATTGGCGGGGCGAGACGCTGGCTCGGGTCCGTACTCTCATCCGAGAGGCCGATCCCGAAATGGTCGAGGAGGTGAAGTGGAGAAAGCCGTCGAACGCGATGTTGGGCGTTCCGGTGTGGTCGCATGCCGGCATCGTCTGCACCGGCGAGACGTACAAGGCTGTGGTAAAGCTGACCTTCGCCAAGGGCGCCTCGCTCAAGGACCCTTCAGGCCTGTTCAACGCGAGCCTCGAAGGCAATGCGAGGCGCGCCATCGATATTCACGAGGGCGACAAGATCGATGAGAAGGCGTTGAAGGCGCTCATTCGCGCCGCCGTGGCACTGAACGTTTCGCAGCGGGCAAACCGCGCCTAGTATGCGCCCCGGCCCGCGCTGAATTTCCGCATATGCTCAGTGTGCAGGTGCTCGAGGTCGTCATCGTTCTCGTCGTCTTGCTCGTGATCGCCGGGGCTTTCGGGGTCCGGCGCCGCGCTCTTCTTTTTGCTGAACAGGCGATCGAACAGGCCGAGCACGACCATCGATCCGGTGACGGCTGCTGCCGCCGCTATCAGGATCAGAAACGCGGCTGACAACAGCCCGTTCAGATTCTCCATGGTTCCCACCAATCTTGGTCTTGCGACTGATTCGGAACCGAGAAGATTAAGTTTTAATAAACTTGCCAAGGACAATATGGAGGTCTCGGCCAATCCTCCCCATGATCCACGGGTTCATGCCGGTATGGCGATCGTTCCCAGGCTCTTTCATGTTCGCGCTTTGCGGTCCGGCCCAGCGCAAGGGTCTCGACTATGGTGACGATCTGGGGCTGGTGCCTGGTGTTTTTGATCGCCGGTCAGCAGCCGATCGTGCAGTTCGACTACAAGACCGAAGCCGATTGCAACGCGTCGAGGATCGCGGTGAAGGCGCAGCATGAAGACGCGGCAGCCCAGTCCTGGTGCGTGCCGATCCCCAAGCCGGAAAAGGCTGCGAAGGCGAAGCCCAAGCGGAAGCCGGTGCGAAGCGCCAAGCGGCGATGAGGGTCGCCGCCTCGTCGCGCTTCAGTTGCCCCTTGGCGCGCGCTTAGATCTCAGCAAGCTTCCGCCGCGGCGGCGACAGGCTGTCGTCCACGGCTGCAGGAGCTGCTTCTCCTCTGCCGGCAATTTGCCGGACCGATTTCTTGTCGATCCGCTCTGCCGCCTGGCCGTTGGCGCGGGCGTGCACCGAGCGGCCGTCGAAGAAGGCGCCGCTCTCGATGGAAAGCGATTGGTGATGAATATCGCCAATGACATGAGCTTGCGATTTCAAGATGACGTCGCCGCCTTGGATCGGGCCCTCGACCCTGCCGTCGACGACCACGCGGCCGGCGGCGATGGTGCCCGAGACCTGTGCGCCGCGCGAAATAATCAGCGAGGTGCAATGCAATTCGCCGTCGACCTGGCCGTTGACCTCGACCAGGCCCTCGGCGGTGACGGTCCCCACAATCTTGAGGCCTTTGGCAATAACGGTTCCGCGGTTCTTTGACCCAAACATCCTTACCTCCTGCAAGACATGACTTAGGCGCTGCGTGACTCTGGAAGCGAGCGAGTGAATTTATGGGTAGGCTTGTCCTTGCGATGGCTGGCGGGCTCGGCGCCCTCGGCGGGCTCGGACTCCTTGGCCGAGCCGTTGGCGGAAGCAGCGCTGCCGAGACCCATGGGATCGTCGGAGCGGCGCGACCTGCCCTCGAAAAAGGCGCCCTGCTCGAGCGCGAGACTTTGATGATAGATGTCGCCCTCGACATGGGACATGGCTTGCAGCGTCACGCGCAAGCCTCTGACCGAGCCGATAAGGCGGCCGCGGATCACCACGTCCTCTGCCGTCACATTGCCTTCGAGCGTGGCGCTCTCGCCAAGAACCAGCGCGACGCAAGAGACGTCGCCCTGGACCTCGCCATCGAGGTGGATCTCGCCTTTCGACGAGACATTGCCCGTGATCCGCAAATCCTCGCCGATCGTCGAATCGCCAATTTTTCGCGAAGCTTGGGTATCGACCGAGTGTCGAAAATTGTCCGGCATGTTGTCACCCCCACTGCCGCCCCAACGTCGCCTGCAACCGTCGAAGCGGCCGATTGGTTCCCGGGCCTACCAAATAAACCGCCGGCAGATGGCAACCGTGAGGCGCGAACCGGCGTAACAGGTTGCGGGAGGCGACCCCGCGGGTTTGGTTTGAGGCGTCACGGCCTCGGTTGCCGCCGCCCACGCGCGCGGGCGGCAATTTGGGCGGCCGGCGACGGGTGAACGGACGCCGCCAGCGTCGTCTTTTTCGGCTGTTGGGCAAGCAATCGGCCGTTCCCTCGCGGCACAGCCTGACCACGCATCTCGGCCTCTTGGATTTCGAACAGCCGTTTTGCGTCCCGCCCAAGCTTGCGGAGTTGCGCCCATTCCGCGGCATCAGGGCGCCTGCGGGCCTCGACGCGCGAGCCGTAATTCCGGTCCATGGCGTGAATGCGGGCCTGGAGCCGGTCATGCTCGGCCCGCAGGCGGACAAAGGCCGCCTGTTGCAAGCGTCGCGGGTCGAGGGTGGGCTCCAGCCTTTCAGCCGGACGCGTGGCGCCGTCCCGCCGTCGCGTAGCGAGGGCCTTGATCTGCCCTTCGATCGTGCCGATGAGCCAAGCGCCTTGGCTCGCGGTCAGGGCGGCGAGCCGGGAGGAGCCGGACGACAAGGCCCGAGCGATCCGATGGTTGAGGCTGCGCGACCTTGGGCCGAGCCAGGATATGCCGCGCTCACCTGCGCCGAATGCGGCGGCGGCGGCGCGTCCTGACCCGGCACCGAGCCCCGAGGCGACCAGCCAAAACGCGGCGGCCACCCACAGTGCCGCCGTGAGAAGCGCCGTCGCGCCCAAGGTGACACTGCCGGTGACGAGGCGAATGAGCCGGCTGCCCAGGGCATGGGCGGTCGTGCCGATCCAGCAACAGCCGAAATAGAACGCTTCGCCAAGGGCGGCGAGGCCGCTGCAAGCCGCTCGAAATGCTGCGGCGCAGGCTGAAGGCACCAGCAGAAGTAGCCATAGCGCGAAGCGCTTGCAGCCCTCTACTCTGCGCCGGCGCCCCAAACGGCGCTCATGCCGGTCGGTATCCTCTTGCGCCCGCCGGCGATGGCGCTCGAGCCATTCTGCGTGGGTGGTGAGATCGTCCTTCGCCGCATCGGCCAATTGCTTCGACCTGGCGACGGTCCGCCGCGTGGCGGTGACCTTCGAGTCGATAAGGCGGACGATGTCCAACCGGTCAGACACAGACGCTACTCCACACTCAGGCGGGTGCGATGCGATTGTCCCTTGAAGAGGACGCGACCTTGGGATGCCGCAAACTGGCGGCAGCCCGACCGACACCCTCAAGGGTCACCCTCGCCCGCCTCGCCGTGCCCCCAGTTAAGGGCTCAAAAGTTAAGGACGGCCACCCGTTAGCCCAGTGCGGCACGCGCAATTGCGACGCCGGCACCGTGCCTTCGAATCGAAGCGCGAAGCGTTTAAGAAAGGCTGAATAGGAGACGGCGGAAGGGAGCTATTCGCTCTTTTCGGTGCGCCGCTTGATGAGTTGCTGCGCGAGCTCGAGCCGCATGGGCTGGGGCAGATCGATCCCGGCGAGCTTCCACTGCATTTCTTTCAGGCTGAGTTTCACCTTGAACTGCTTGTCCGGCGCTTTGCCGGGCGGAAGATAGATGTAGTAATCGCCGAGCCCGTATTCGGAGGACCACCATGTCTGCCAGCCGCTCTGCAGCGCCGACTTGGAGAACGGGGCAAACTCGGCCGGGATCTTGACGCCGGCGCCGCCGCCGCTGCCGCTCGTCTCACCTTTGGTGAGCAGATCCATCAGGGTCTGCTCGTTGAGCAGCTCCGCCACGATCGGCTCGGCATAAGAGGTGCCGATGCCGACGGCGAGGGTCTTGCCCATCAGGCCGAGCTGCTTTTCCTTGCCGGTAAGCTCGATATAGGCGGCGACGATCTGCTTGGTGAGCGATTTGCGCAGCGCCTTGAAGTCGACGAGCTTGCCGAGAGCGGCGCCATCTCTCGCCTCGATGGCCGAGGCGATGTGGGCAAAGCCAAATACCGGCCAGATCGCATAGGCCAAGAGCAAAACTGCCAGGACAGCAGCGATCCGGAGGGTCCAGCGCATGGCCTTCCCTTGCTTACCCATTACGGCCAAAGGGAGGCGAGGCGATCATGGCGAGGCTGTAACGCTTACCGCTGCGCCAGGCGCGATCCGCCAGATCGTATTGCCGACGTCGTCGGCGACAAGCACGCCGCCAGTCCGGTCGACGGCGACACCGGCTGGGCGGCCAAGGGCATTGCCGCTGCCATCGACGAAGCCGGTAAGCATGTCCTCGGGCATGCCCGAAGGCCGTCCCTCAGAGAAAGGCACGAAAATGACCTTGAAGCCGCTCCGCGGCCGCCGGTTCCACGAACCGTGCTGGGCAATGAAGGCACGAAGGCCAGTCCGAGCGATGCGGTATGGGCGCCGAGCGCGTAATCCGGAACGATGGCCTTCGCCACGAGGTCGGGGCGCTGCGGCTTAAGCCTCGGATCGAGGTGTTGCCCGAAATAGCTGTAAGGCCAGCCGTAAAAGCCGCCCTCCTTCACTGCGGTCATGTAGTCCGGAACAAGGTCGCTGCCGAGAAAATCGCGTTCATTGACCGTCGTCCAGAGTTCGCCGCTCGCAGGCTGCCAGGCAAGTCCGTTTGGATTGCGCAAGCCTGAGGCGAAAATGCGCGACTGACCCGTGGCCGGATCGATTTCGAGGATCGCTGCCCGATTCCGCTCGTTCTCCATGCCTTGCTCGCCGGCATTGCTGTTGGATCCGACCGTCACGTAGAGCTTCTTGCCATCGGGACTGGCGATGACGTTCCTGGTCCAATGCAAGTTGATCGGGCCCGCCGGAAGATCGGCGACCTTCTCAGGCTTTGCATCGATCTTGGCGTCCCCCTCGCGATAGGGGAAGCGCAGCAGCGCGTCGGTGTCGGCGACGTAAAGCGTGTCGCCAACGAGCGCCATGCCAAAGGGCGAATTGAGCCCGGAGAGGAAGGCCGATCTCTCTTCGGCGATGCCGTCGCCATCTTTGTCGCGCAGCAGCGTGATGCGGTTGGCACTCGGGACACCGGCACCGAAGATCCAGAGCGCGACGCGCCTTGCCGCCCCCCGCAGGCTGAAGGGCTCGTCAGGCTTCTTCGGCGTGTTGCTCTCGGCGACGAGCACATCGCCATTTGGCAAGACGTAGAGCCAACGCGGATGGTCTAGTCCGGCAGCGTATGCCGCGACGGAAAGTCCGTCGGCCGCCTTCGGTTTGCCGCCTGGGGGCCAACCCTTGTGAGAGGCAATATTCACCGTGGGAAATGGCGTCTCCTTCGGCGGTGGCAGCGTGGGATGGGGACCCTCGCCGGCCTGCTCGGGCAAGGTTGCTTGGTCGCCGCATCCCGCCAAGGTAAGCGCCAGCAGACCAACCAATAGTGTCAGCGTGGTTTTCGGCATTCGTGACGCTTGCGTGTCAAGGCTGCACCCCCCGAAACCGACTGGAGCGGCGGTATGTCCCTTGGGAATTACACGCCTTTACTCTCGACCGCCCTTTCTGTTTTCCCCGCATTCGGCTAATTTGCGCCCCACCAAGGGAGGGAGAGCACATGCGCCTGATTCTCATCATACTGATCGCCATCATCGCGTTTGGCGTGGTCCAAAGCTATCGGCATGGCTGCAAGTTCGGCGAGGCCGGCTGGTACGACTGCGTTATGGGCCGGACTGCCGAGGCCCCAACGCCGGCGACCACCGAAACGCCCCCTCCGGCCGCACCGGCACCAGCGCCGGCACCGGCAGCGCCGCCGCAATAAGCTAAACACCGATCCGTTCGTCAGATCTGGTGTGAGCGGGTTGGGCTCCGGCTTTCCCGCGCGAGGCCGCTTGCGCGCTTTTCGAGGCGCGTTGGCGACCTACGCGAAATCCCTGACCTACAAAGACTTGGAAGATTCGCGGCGCAGCCTCAAGGTGCCGGCCAAGGCCTTGGCGCCCTCCGTGGTCGTGCAGAACGCCGCCGCGTAAAGCCGCGCCGCCTACTGTCCGCTGTCTTGGCTCTTGTCGATTTTCTCGACTGTTGCCGCCATGTCGGGAACGAGGCGCACGCGATAGCTCCCGCTCTCGCATTGCAGGAGCCACACCGCCTCGTCGGGCTTCGAGGCTTGCGCGTCACGCTTGGCGCTTTGCGGGGAGTCGCATTTGTACCCTTGCGCGCGGATCTGATCGGCGACGATGTTGGTCGGGTCCTCTTGCGCGGAAGCTGATGCTCCCGCCAGGGCGGCCGTCGCCGCGAGCAGCAAAGACATGCGCCGTCGCTTCATGGCTTGCGACACTCCACTATTGATAGATGCCGCCGCAGACTGCCGTCTCCTCGAGCCGTTCGCAATACATCTGCTTCGGCTCGACCTGCTTGGTGACTGGGTTCATGAACTTATACGACTGCCAAAAGCTCGGGTTTCGCTTGGCCATCTCGACGCGCTCTTTGACAAAGGCTTTGCCGTCGACATCCGTGTCGTCGATCTGGTTGGTGCCGATGCGGTACTTGTTGGCGCCGTGCGCGAGAACCATGCCGTCGAGGCCGTAGACCACGATGTAAAGGTCGCGGTCGACAAATGGACCGGTGGGATTGCTGATATCCGCATAGGCCTTATCGGCGCCCTCTGCCTTGATGGCGGCCACGGCCTTCTTCACCATGGCCACGGCCTGGTCCTTGGTCACGGGATCGGCGGCGAATGCACCAGAACTCAGCGAGGCAATGGCGGCGATTGCCAAGCCCGCGCCCATGCGAAATGCGCGTCTCATCGTGCTCATATCGTTCACTCCAGAGTCAACGCGGCGCGAATTGAAGCACAGCAAGGCTAACAAAATACCCGCATTCGACCCCGGGGGATTCAGGTTTATCACCGAGCATTGCGGGAGGCTGCGCCAACTTGGCGGCACGATCAGTCCGTAGTCTGAGGACTGGGACAAAGGCCGCCATTCATGATCTAAGGGCATGTAAAGCCACGAGATCCTGGTGCCCATGCGGTGCTCGAGCTGCGAAGCCGAAAACCCGGAAACGGCAAAGTTCTGCAGCGCTTGCGGGACCGCGCTGCCAATCAGCTGTACCAGTTGCGGGCAACTTAACCGTCCTGGATCGCGCTTTTGCAACCAGTGTGGCAACGCCCTCGCCGCCAAGCCGACGACACCACCGCCGGGGATTGCCGTGGGGCAAGCGGTCGACACAGGCTTCATTCCTGAGGGTGAGCGGAAGCTCGTCACCGCGCTCTTCGTCGACATCATCAATTCGACAGGTTTGGAGCAGGATCTCGATCCCGAAGAGGCCCGAGCGATCATCGATCCGGCCCTTGGGTTGATGATCGACTCGGTGCGCCGCTATGACGGCCATGTCGTCCAATCGACCGGCGACGGCATCTTCGCCTTGTTCGGAGCGCCGGTTGCTCACGAAGACCATCCGCAACGTTCGCTCTATGCCGCGTTGCGGTTGCAGGAGGACATTCGACGCCTGAACGATCGGCTGCGGGCTGAGGGGCGCTCGCCGATCCAGATCAGAGCTGGTGTGAACACCGGTGAAGTGGTGGTTCGGCCAATCAAGACCGGCGAAGGTCAAACTGAATATACCCCGGTCGGTCACACCGTGAATCTCGCTTCGCGCATGCAGTCGCTTGCCGGCGCGGGTGCAATTGTCATCAGCGACAGCACGCGCAGCCTGGTCGAAGGCTATTTCGCTCTTCGCGCCATGGGTCCTACGCGCCTCAAGGGGCTCAATGAATCGGTTCGGGTTTACGAGGTCGCCGGCCTGGGCCCCTTGCGGACCAGATTGGAGCGGTCAGCGGGACGTGGACTCTCCAAATTCGTTGGGCGCAGCAAGGAACGGGAAATCTTTCGGCTCGCGGCGCAGCTCGCAAAGTCCGGATCTGGACAGCTTATTGCCCTCGTGGCCGAACCCGGCGTGGGAAAGTCGAGGCTCGTCTTCGAATTCAAGGCGGAGGCAGGCGGAGACTGGACGGTCCTCGAGGCGTCCTCTGTTTCCCACGGCAAGGGGTCTTCGTACTTGCCGGTGATCGAGCTGCTTCATGGCTATTTCGGAATCGCGAAGGGAGACGATCCGGCGACTAGGCGGGACAGGATAGCGAAACGGATCGCCGACCTGGATACATCGTTCGAGACCGCCCTCCCCTATCTGTATGCATTGCTGGAGGTTGAGGACGATAAAGAGCGCCTTGCCGGCATGGACCCGCAGCTCAGGCGGTCGCGCACCCTCGACGCCGTCGTTCGTTTGCTCCTGAGTGAGGCAAGCCGGCGACCGCTCATTCTGGTGGTCGAGGATTTGCATTGGCTGGATGACGAGAGCCAGGCTCTTCTCGACCTCCTCGTGGAGTCGATGACCAAGGAGCGGATTTTGCTCCTGGTGAACTATCGGCCGGAATATGAGCTGCGCTGGGGAGACAAGCCCTGCTGCCACATATTGCGTCTTGAGCCGCTCGAAGAGGACAGTGCCGATGAAATGCTGTCGGCAATTCTCGGGGAATCGATCGACCTTCTGCCGCTAAAGCAGCTCATCATCGAAACGACCGAAGGCACGCCGTTCTTCATGGAAGAGACGGTACAAGCCTTGTTCGACGAAGGCGCGCTAAGCCGATCCGACGGTACCGTCGCGCTGGTCAAACCGCTTGCGTCTCTGCGTATTCCGCCGACCGTGCAAACAATCCTTGCCGCCCGCATCGACCGGCTGCGCGCCGATGAGAAAACCCTCCTGCAAACGCTTTCCGTTCTTGGACGCGAATTCGACCTCAGCCTCGCGAGAGTCGTTGCCGGGCGATCGGAAGATGAGCTTGAACGCCTCATCGCCAACTTGCAGCTCGGTGAGTTCGTTTACGAGCAAGCTTCAATCTCGGATACTGAGTATATCTTCAAGCACGCTCTTACGCAGGAAGTCGCCTACAACTCGATCCTGCTGGAGCGCCGCAAACAGCTGCATGAGGATGTAGCGCGCGCCATCGAGGGGCTCTATCCCGCGTCCTTGGACGATCATCTCGCAGACTTGGCGCACCACTACTCGCGCAGCTCCAATCAGGCAAAGGCCGTCGAATATCTGAGGCTCGCCGGCATGCAGGCGATGGCGCGGGTTGCGTTGCATCAAGCCGTGCAGAATCTCAAAAGCGCGCTCACGCTGCTCAAGACGTTTCCCGAGGGCCCGGCCAGAGATCAGCTGGAAC
>DASUZQ010000357.1:0-3067 GCA_036376815.1 Methyloceanibacter sp.
CGGCATTACCGGCGGCTACAATTGGCAGAACGGCCCGATCGTGATCGGGCTGGAAGGCGATGTGCTCGGCGCTGGGATCAGTGGCAGCGGCCGCTTCGACAACGGCGCCAATGTCGCCAACCCCGATATCGACGCCATGGCGAACTTGCGCTTGCGCGCCGGCGTCACCGTGGTGCCTCAAGTGATGTTGTTCGTCACAGGGGGAGGGGCGTGGGCCGATGTCGATCTGCCGGTGGGCGGACCTGGCGGCGGCTCGGGGAATGGATCGTTCTTCGGCTGGAGCGTCGGCGGCGGCGCCGAAGTCGCGTTCAGCCCGAATTGGAGCGCGCGCTTCGACTATCAATTCACCGACTTCGAATCCGATACGGTGTCTTATCCCGGCGGCGACGTGAAATACGATCCCGACGTCAACACCTATCGCGGCTCGCTGATCTACCGCTTCTAGTTTCAGCCGGGGATCAGCGGCTCCGCGCCGCGGGCACCGTCACCCTGTCCAAGCGGCAAACGCGATTCTCTTCATTGGGTCCGCAAGCCTTCGGAAACAGGTCGCGGCCGAAGCAGATGCGCACGTCGAGCAGATTCTGCCCGCGGCAGCTCACCACGATCATATTCGGCTTGAGCCAAGAATTGGCTTTGAGGAACTCGCCTTCGATCTCCTGCTGGCTGAGCGTGAGCCGGCCGTCGGCGCCGGAGAATCGCTCAGGGATTCTGACTCGCTCGTAAAGATCGCGGGCCAGGCCAAAGTACTGATCGGGCTCGAGACCTGAACAGGTGCCGTGGGTGCGGTATTCGTGGATGATCAGATTTTTGCTCGGCATCACGTCGCGCAAATCGTCGATCACCGATTGCGGCACCCATGGGCGCTTCGGCGTTCGGCAATCCTCCGGCCATCCGTGGGTGTTCTGCGGCCACAGCCCGTGCAGGGTAAAGGCTTGGGTCCTTTCGGCATCGCATTGCCGGTCGTGCCGCCGGTTTCCTTCGGTCGCGCAATAAGACGGCGTCCAGCCAAGCACGAGGACGTAGTAGTCGAACCGTCCGGGCTCGATCCCTCGTTGGGCGATCGCCCGGCCCAATGCCAGCGCGGCAATCAGACAGAGGCAGAAAAGACAGATGAGCCTATACCTTGAGGTCGCCATCGATCGCGCCGAGTTCGTCCAAGAGTCTCGCCCAGCTTCTGGCGCCCTTGGTGAAGCTCTTCACATTATACTTCTCGTTCGGCGCATGGATGCGGTCGTCATCGAGCGCGAAGCCGACCAGCAGCGAGTCCATGCCAAGCCGCGAGCGGAACGACTCGACGATTGGAATGGAAGCGCCGCAGCCGATGACGGCCGCTTGCTTGCCCCATTCCTGCTCAAGCGCGCTCGCAGCCGCCTGGAAGATGGGAGTAGACGTGTCGAAGCCGACCGCGGGCGAGCCTCCTTCGCCGACGTAAGTGACGGTGCAATCGGCAGGGAGCCGCTCGGCGATGAAGCGATGCAAGCCATCGAGGATCTGGGCTGGCTGTTGATTGGGCACGAGCCTGAAGGAAAGCTTGGCGGTGGCGTGCGACGGGATGACCGTCTTGGTGCCGGGGCCGGTATGGCCGCCGAAGATGCCGTTGATCTCCGCCGTGGGCCGCGACCAGAGCTGCTCGATCACGCTCTTGCCCTCTTCGCCGGCTGGCGTCGACAGTCCAACAGCGCCGAGGAAAGCGGCAACGTCGAATTCCAACGCGCGCCATTGCGCAAGCTGGGCGAGGCGAGGGGTGACCACGCCCTCGTAGAAGCCGGGTAGCGTCACGCGGCCGCTTGCGTCATGCAAGTCGGCCAAGAGATTTGCGAGCACGCGGATGGGATTGCGCGCGGGCCCGCCATAGATGCCGGAATGCAAGTCGCGCGACGGTCCGGTCACGGTGATCTCGGAGAAAGCGAGCCCGCGCAGAAAGGCGGTGATGGCTGGTGTGTCGGGGTCCAACTGCCCGGTATCGCAGACGAGACAAATGTCGGCCTTGAGCTCTTCGCCGAAGTTATCGAGGAAGGACGGGAGGCTCGGGCTGCCGGACTCCTCTTCGCCTTCGAGCAGGACCGTCACGTCGACCGGCAAGCGCCCGTGCACGGCAAGCCAGGAGCGGCAGGCCTCGAGGAAGGTCATCACCTGCCCCTTATCGTCGGAGGCGCCGCGGGCGACGATGACCTCGCCGGCTTGAGGATCTTGCGCGAGGCGAGGCGCGAAAGGCGGCGCGGTCCACTCCGCCAAGGGATCCGGCGGCTGCACGTCATAATGGCCGTAGAACAGCACGCGCAACGGCGAACCTGAGCCGTGCCAATGGCCGACGACCATCGGGTTTCCGCGCGTCTTCTCGATCCGGGCCTGAAAGCCGATCTCACGCAGACTGCTCGCACACCATTCGGCGGCGTCAACGCAGGCTGCATGATAAGCGGGATCGGTGGAGACGCTCGGGATGGCCAAGAATTGGAACAGCCGGTCGAGCGCTCCCTGCCGCTCGATGGCGAGGTGATCGAGCACGCGAGATAGGTCAGCCTGAGATGTGCGCGGTTGGTTCACTGCCGTCTCTCACCGTTCGGCGCCGGCGCAACGGTTCGGTCCAGCAAGTGTGGCACAGGCCACGGCTGAAGGACGGCAGGTTTCGGCTGGCTGAGTTGTAGGGAGGTTATTCGCTGAGCTGCACGTTGACGGCTTGAGGACCCTTGCCACGGCGATCCGGCTCGGTTTCGAAGGTCACGCGCTGGCCTTCGTCGACGGCGGGTAAACCCGAGCGCTGCAGGGCAGAGATGTGCAGGAACACATCCTTGCCGCCGTCGTCCGGCGTGATAAAGCCGAAACCACGCGAATGATTGAAAAACTTGACCGTTCCGGTCTGGCGCATGGGAAGCTCCTCCCCCTTCAAATGATCCGCATGCCAATAGAATTACGGACCAGATTACGCAACTCCAAAGACGGGGAAAGCAAACCGCGATGCCTCACCAAGCGCACCGGGCCAATCTTCACCCGAACTCAACGCAAAGCGACCCACTCTATGTTCGCGAGCCTGCCAAGTGCAAGGCCCATCTAGCTATTCGCGGGCGCG
>DASUZQ010000358.1:0-19425 GCA_036376815.1 Methyloceanibacter sp.
ATCACCTTCCAGGGCTACCGCGACGGCATCGTGTTCCTGCATATGCGCGGCGCCTGCTCGGGCTGCCCAAGCTCGACGGCGACGCTCCGTCACGGCATCGAGAATCTGCTGCGCCACTTCATTCCGGAGGTGCAGGAGGTTCGCCCGGTGTGACCGAGGCCGCTTACCTGATCACCGCAGCCTTAGGGTATGGCGAGGCCGGCGTGTTACTTCCACGCCCGCCGCGCTTCGGCTTCAATGAGCCGGCGCGCATCATCTAAGCCCCGATGAACATCCTAGCTCTCGACACCAGCATGGGCGCCTGCAGCGCCGCGGTGCTTCTCGCCGATGGTGCGACGCAACGCGTCGTCCTTTGCGAGGAGAGGATGGCGCGCGGCCATGCCGAGGCCCTGATGCCAATGGTGGCCGAGGTGATGACGGAGGCAGGCCTCGGCTTCACCGCGCTCGATCTTATCGCCGCCACTCTGGGTCCAGGGAGCTTCACCGGGGTGCGCATCGCCATAGCCGCCGCGCGCGGCTTTGCCCTCGCCACCAGCGCTCCCCTCTGGGGGACCGACTCGCTCACCGTGATGGCCAAGGCGGCATTGGAGAGCGGCATGGCCGCGGACGGCAAGCCCTTCGCCGTCGCCGTCGATGCGCGGGGCGAGAGGCTCTATTTCGGGCTCTATGACGCCGACGGCCGCAAGCTCGCAGACCCGCTTTTGATCGACGCCGGCGAGGCGGCGGCCCTGCTCCCCGAGGGGCTTGGCACCGCGGTTGGGAACGGTGCAGGGCACCTGGCGGAAGCGGCGACGTTGCGCGGGCATCGCCTGGAGGCGAAGCTTGCCGACTTGCAGCCAAATGCCGCGGCGCTCGCAGAGCTTGCTCTCGAGGCAGACGAAACCTTGCCGACCTTGCGTCCCCTCTATCTCCGGCCTCCAGACGCGAAGCCCCAAGCCGCCTCTGCCGTGGCGCGGCGCTGATGGGCGGAAGCGGTCCTCCGATCGAAATTCGAGCGGCCTATGCGGCCGATGCGTCGGCCCTGGCCGCCATTCATGCTGCCTGCTTCGCCAAGAGCTGGGATGCGGCAGAGATCGGACAGTTTCTCGGCGTTCCCGGATGCCTTGCGCTGGTCGCTTCGGCCTCGCCGGCGCAAGCCCCGCAAGGGTTTCTCATCGTGAGGAGCGCCGGCGACGAGGCCGATCTGTTGACGCTCGCGGTCGACCCGGCTTGCCGCCGGCTCGGCCTTGCGAGCGCACTCCTTGCCGCCGCCACGGGAGCCTTGCGCGGCGCCGGATCGAAGCGGCTATTTCTCGAAGTTGACCAGGGCAATTCGGCCGCGCGCGGCCTTTACCAGTCTCTCGGAGCGGTCGCTGTCGGGCGCCGTCCGCGCTATTATGAGCACGGCGCCGATGCGGACATCTTCAGTCTTGCCCTTTGAGGCTCGACTGCGGATGATGACCGAGGTCCGGAGAGAGCGCCCTGGAGATGGACAAAACAGGCTCACGGGAATGCCGGATCGAGCGCCTCTGCGCCGAGCGGGGGATGCGCATGACCGGTCAGCGCCGGGTGATCGCCAAGGTGCTGTCCGAGGCCGAAGACCACCCCGATGTCGAGGAGGTTTATCGCCGGGCGTCGGCCCGCGACCCGCGCATCTCGCTCTCCACCGTGTACCGCACCGTGCGCCTGTTCGAAGGCGCCGGCATCCTCGAGCGTCATGAGTTCGGCGACGGCCGCGCGCGCTACGAGCCTGCCGGGCACGGTCATCACGATCACCTCATCAACGTGAAGACCGGCGAGGTGATCGAGTTCAAGAACGAGCAGATCGAGCGCTTGCAGGAGGCCGTGGCGCGCGAGCTCGGCTTTCGTTTGATCGGCCATCGGCTCGAGCTGTTCGGCACCCCGCTTAAACCGGGAACGCTGAAAGACAATAAGAGCTAGCGCGGCGGATCATGCGGGCATTACGGGCTTGGCTGGTGCTCTCGGCGTTCTTCGCCTTCACCTTTCCGCTGATGCCGCTGCAGCTCCTGTTTCTGTGGACTGGATCGCGTTACGCCCGCACCTTCCCCAACTGGTACCACCGCCAGGTCTGCCGGCTTGTCGGCATCCGCCTGCATGTCGACGGCAGCGTGGCGCGCGAGCATGGCGTGCTGCTTATCTCCAATCACGTCTCCTGGCTCGACATCACCGTGCTCTCGGCGGTGGCGCCGGTGTCCTTCGTGGCCAAGCAAGAAGTGGCGTCGTGGCCGTTCGTGAAATGGCTCGCCAAATTGCAGCGCTCGGTGTTCGTCGATCGCACCCGCCGCAGCGAGGTCACCGACAAGGCCAACGAGATTCTGAGCCGGCTCGAGGCCGGCGATCACGTCGTGCTGTTCGCCGAAGGCACGTCGAGCGACGGCAATAGCGTGGTGCCGTTCAAGACGCCGCTGTTTGCCGCAGTCAAGCCGACACGCGGCGATCCGCTCGGGGCTGATCTTTGCGCCCAGACCCTGGCGCTGACTTACACCAAGCTACATGGGCTTCCGCTGTGCCGCCGGGGACGGCCCGCGGTGGCCTGGTACGGCGATATGGATCTCGCGAGCCACGCCTGGCGGCTCCTTGGCTTGGGGCCGCTCGACGCTCACATCCGCATCGGTCCGCCGGTGCCGCTCGACGACTTCACCGACCGCAAGACTCTCGCCCGCTATGCCGAGGACAAGGTGCGGCGGGACGTATCGGAGCTGTTGCGCGGCCGCCGCCGCGCAAGCTCAATTTGAAGCTTACATCGCCCGTCTGAACCTGACGGTCTGCGCCAGCGTTGCCGGCGCGAAGGTGCCGTCCTGAAGCTGGCGGATATGCTCGTTGCGATGAAGGCTGACGAGGGCGGCGTGCACGCCGCGATCGGCATTCTCGGCATCGGAGAAATACCCTTCCTTCGATGCCTGATCCACAATGTCGTCCTTCGCCATGGGACCGATCTCGTTCAGCGTTTGCATGATGAAATCGACAAGAGACAGCTGCGGCGCCGGCGCCTCCACCGCGAGCGGCAGCACATTCGCCATCCGCCGGTTCTCGATCTCCATCAGCTTGCCGAGCGCGGCAAACTCGGCTTTCAGCTCCGACACCTTGCCGTCGCGCTCGCTCTGCAATTGCTCGAGCATTTTCTCGAACTGAGCATAGGCGACGCTAATTTGATCCTCGATGAGTCTCGCTCGTTCCGCCAAATCATTCCTGATGTCACGCATGGCCCCCTCCCCGCATTTCAAGGAAATCCGCGAGCCGTGGCATAGCTCGCGAGCCCTACTGTGGACGGCCTAAGCCCCTGACGGAAGGGGCGAATGCAAGTTCCTGTGCATATGATGCCCGGCGCAACAGTACGTAGGCTGATTTATGGCTGAATCTCAGGCATCTCCGGCCTTCCGCCGCCCTCTCGCCTTCGCCGTCTCCGGCAAAAATGCCGCAAGCAGGCCGATCGCCGGGAGAAAGGCGCACACGTGATAGACGAACACGATCGACGTCTGATCGGCGACCCAGCCAAGCACGGCCGCGCCGATGCCTGCGATGCCGAAGGCGACGCCGAAGAACAGCCCCGCCACCATGCCGACGCGTCCCGGGATCAGCCCTTGCGCGTAGACGACGATGGCCGGAAACGCCGAGGCGAGGATCACGCCGATGATCACGCTGAGCACCGCCGTCCAGAACAGATCGACGTAAGGCAACATCATGGTGAAGGGCAGCACGCCGAGGATCGACCACCAGATCACGCGGCGCGTGCCGATGCGGTCGCCGATCGGTCCGCCGATCACCGTGCCTGCAGCCACCGCGCCGAGAAAGATGAAGAGATAGACCTGCGCGCTCTGCACCGTGAGGTTGAAGGTGTGGATCAGGTAGAAGATGTAAAAGCTCGTGATGCTGACGAGGTAGAAGTGCTTCGAGAAGGTGAGCGCGAGCAGGATGGCGATCGAACGCCGCACCTTGCTTTGCCCGAGGCTCGATATGGCGAGCATCTCGTTGACCGACGCGCCCTTGCCGTTGTTGACCTTGATGGTCTTGCCGTACCAGCCGCCGATGAAGGTGAGCATCGTCATGGCGATGAGCGCCACGACGGAGAACCAGGCGAGGCTCCTCTGGCCGTTGGGCAGCACGACAAAGGCAGCGAGCAGCGGGCCGAGCGCCGTGCCGAAATTGCCGCCGACCTGGAACACCGACTGGGCGAGCCCATGCTGTCCGCCTGAGGCGAGCCGCGCCACGCGCGAGGATTCAGGGTGAAACACCGAGGAGCCCATGCCGATCAGCGCGGCTGCGGCGAGCACCATCAGGTAGTTGGTGGCAAACGCCATCAGCAAGAGCCCGATGAGCGACGAGGACATGCCGAGCACCAACGAATAGGGCGTCGGATAGCGGTCGGTGTAGTAGCCGACCACCGGCTGCAGCAGCGACGCGGTGCCCTGAAAGGTGAAGGTGATGATGCCGATCTGGCTGAAATCGAGGACCAGCGCGCTTTTCAGCATGGGATAGATCGCCATGATCAGCGACTGGATCACGTCGTTGAGCATGTGGCAGACGCTGATTGCGGCGAGCACGGCGACCACGGTGCCTTCGCTGCCGCTGCCACGCGAGGGACCCGCGGCGGTGCTCTTGCCGCCCCGGCGGTTGGGTGTCTTAGCCTCGATTGCCATGGTGTGTGCCGTAGGTGTGTCGGGCGGCAGAATTGGGACAACCCAACGCGCACTTCAAGAATTCATTTGCGAGGCGGCTCCTACGCCGCATGTGCTGCTCCGCACTGCGGACGGCTTGGTGGATCGCTGTTGAATCCCTGTACGATGCGCGCATAGGTTGTTATAGGTAGTGCCTTTCAGTCATTGTCTGGGAGGCCAACATGCCAATCCAAGGAAGCGGATGGGAGTTGTTGATCCAGCGCGAGCGGCAAGACAAGCGGAACGGGAGAACCAGAACAGTTGGAAAATATCAGGTCTTCCACGACGGCAAGGCTGTTTCAGGCCTGTCGGGTGTCGTTGCGGAGTCGCCTGGGCCGGGCGACAATTCCAAGCCTGGCAACAAGCGGCGCGTCGAAGCAGGCAAGTATCCGCTCCGCACGCAGGCCGGCACGAAGTATGTGACGCTGAACTACACGAAGAACACCAATCCCGCCGCAATCCCGCGCCCCGGCCTGGAACTGGCTGACACCAACAAACGCAAAGAGATCCTGATTCATCCCGGCCGCGGCTTTCTATCGAGCGTCGGTTGCATCAATCCCGCGAAGTCGCTGGCCAACGCCGGATCTGATCTCAACTTCCTAGACAGCCGCACCCGAGCCATCTCGCTTATCGACGATCTGAGCGCATTTCTCGGTGCGAAATTTCCCACGCGGAATGATCGCCCAATCCCCAATGCGTTCGTGGTGATCGAGGGTGAGCCGTGAGAATTGCGGCATGAGCGCAACAGGGGAGCGGATCCATGGGTAAAATTACTTCGGCGCGTGCCTACTGCAATAACGAGGTGGCTTATGTCGCGTGGGATATCGATGCCAAGATTGAGGATTGTCTTGGGTTCGAGGTCACTCGCGTCTATCTCGATGGCAATGAAAAACCGATCCTTCGGCCAGACGGCACAGAGGATCGCAGGAAATGTGCGACCTGGGTCGCATTCAAGGGCCAGCGCAACGAGCATTGGATTCCCCAGGATACCGGCGTGTGGCCGGTGCAAAAACTTTGCTGGCGCGACCTGACGCTTCGCAAGAAGCGAGACGGCGCGACGAGGCGACCGGATGAGGCGCGGGTGCGGTATGAAATCAGGCCGGTCGGCGATATGCGTCCCGGGCTTGAGCCTGTGCCGCCGAATGGGCTCGATTTCGCCGACATTGTGGAACGCGACGCACACGATCGACCGGTCCGCGATGCCAACGGCCAGCCGGTCCGCATCCATGTGAAGGCGTATCAAGGGACGCCTCGCCCGCTTGGGTATTTGGCGCCACCGACCGTCACCAACAGCATTCACGTGACGAGCAAACGTGGACCGTTCCGCTCGACTTTTACCAACGGCATTCTAGCCGCGCAGTGGCTTCGTAACGTCCTTCTTGACGACGGGGTGATCGAGCCTGACGAGCTCATCAATAAGATTGAGAACCCCGACGATCCCCACCGCAAGTACCTTGCCGGCGACGTCATTCCCCTCATTCATGAGCTTATGGAGCGGGACGGTGAATTCCATCTCGCCCTCTACGAATTGGAGGACAAGGAGCTAGAAGGGATCCTGCTCGAGAACAAGAGCCGTATCCATGTGATCCTTGCCAATACGAGCGCGAACAAGAAGGGCCAATGGGACGAGCGCAATAAGAAGGCTCGGGCCCATCTGGTCGCAGAGGGGGTCGACATCCAGCATCGTATGTTCAACAACAACACCCACATTGGTCATAACAAGTTCGTTGTGCATACCCCTCCAGGGGGGTCGCCGATGTCGGTTCTGACCGGGAGCACCAACTGGACGTCGACCGGTGTCGCAGGTCAGACCAACAACGCAGTCCTGATTGAAGATGACGCGGTGGCGGGAGCGTATTTGGCCTATTGGAAGCGGATGAAGAAGGACGTGCTTCCCCTCCCTCGGCCGCTGAGCAAGGCCTTGAAGGACAACCAGCAAAGCAAAAAATTTCGCGAATCGAACCAGGACTCAGCCCAATTCCAGCTCGGAAATGGGGCGACCCTCACCTCCTGGTTTTCACCCAATATGCTGCAGCGGAAGAAACCGACTTCAAAGAAGAAGCCAGCCCCCACGCCCCCCGACCTTGTCGATGTGTACGGGTTGATGCGGCGAGCGCAAGACATCATCCTTTTTTTGGCGTTCTATCCGGGGCAGCAAGGTAAGGACTGTATCATCGGCGAGGCTATCGACATCGGGCTCAAGGACCATTCGCTGCTCGTATCAGGGGCGGTCTCAAGCCCGCAGGCGATGCCGAACTACGTCCCCAAGAAAAAAGACGAAGACGGCGAGGTCGTGGAAGAGGGAGAGTCGCCTGCAACCTTCGATAACGGTAACGTTTCGATCGTCCGCGCCTCCCGAATCGACGATCGCAACCTCCTTGGCGATTTCGGCGCTGAACAGCTCACGGCGAAGGGAGCGATTGGCGCCATCATCCACGACAAGCTTGTGGTCATCGATCCCCTCTCGCCCAATTGCCATGTCATCCTGGGAAGTCACAATCTGGGTTTCAAGGCGTCCTATTCCAACGATGAAAACCTTGTCATCGTCAGCGGCGACAAGGAGCTGGCCGAGGCCTATGCCGTGCACATTCTGGATGTCTACGATCATTACCGGTTTCGCGCGATCGAGGCTGAGCGCAAGCGGCAGGGCAAAAGTAAATGGTCCGGCTTTCTCGAAACGGACGACTCATGGCAGCAAGGCTACGTCGAGCATCGCAAGGGAGCGATCATGCGCTACTTTGCGCGCTGAATGACGTTTCGACATCCTTGCCCCGGTAACCAGCAGGCGCGAGTTGCGGATAGTTGACTTAGTGCCATGCAGCCTGTCCTGGTCCTGGAGCTTTTGATCCTGCTCGCCGTGGCCAACGGCACGCCGGTGGTCGCGAAACGCCTTTTCGGCGGCGCGTTCGCCCAACCCCTCGATGGCGGGGCCCTATTCGCCGACGGCCGCCCCTGGTTCGGACCGTCCAAGACCATCCGCGGCGTCGTTCTTGCCACGCTTGCCAACACTGCGGCGGCGGCGGCGCTCGGCCTCGGCTGGAAAGCCGGCGCTCTCTTGGGCGTCAAGCGGAGATTGGGGCTCGCGCCAAGCAGCCAGGCCGTCGGCCTCGACCAGATCCCTGAATCCTTGGTTCCCCTGCTTGCAACCCGTCTCCTTCTTCCGCTGACTGTACTTGACGTCGCCGTCGCCACGACGCTGTTCTTCGTCGGCGAGTTCGTCTTATCGCGGCTCCTCTACAAATGGCACGTGCGCGATCGGCCTTATTAGCTCGGCCGATGCAAATGGTGCAGCGTGATCTCAGGCGGGCAGTTGAAGCGGGCCGGCACGATGCAGACGCCGGCGCCGGCCGAGGTGTAGCCGATCATGTCGTGGTGCTTGAAGCTGCCGTTCCCCATGGCGCGCGGCAGGACGCAATTGAGCGTGACGGGAATGCCGCCTGGCAGGCACATCTGGCCGCCATGGGTGTGGCCTGCCAAGAGGACGTTGAAATCGGCATGCGCCGCCTGCCGGTAGATCTCCGGCGTGTGCGACAGCAGAATCGAGAAGGCGTCATGCGGGATGCCGTGTGCGGCCTTCTCGATATTGTCCATGCGATAGAAATGCGCGTCGTCGACGCCGGCAAGATGAATGGCTGCGCCGCCGCGCTCGATCTTCACCTGCTCGTTGAGCAACATCCTGATGCCCATCTCCTCGAACGCCGGCACCATGCAGATCGTGTCGTGATTGCCGAGCACGCCGTAGACCGGGCCGTCGAGGTGCTGGCGGAGACGGCCGACGCCGGCGATCGCCTCGGCGTAAGGGCCGAATGTCTGAGCCCGGTAATCGCCGGTGAGCACTGAGATGTCGTAGCTATGCCCGCGCAACAGCTCGGCCACGCGGGCCATGGCGCCCTCGCTCATCTCCACATGCACATCGCTGATGTGGAGGATGGTGAAGCCGTCAAAAGGCGTCGGCAGCTCGCGCGCAACGATGCGGTTGTGCTTGAGCTCGACCTTCGCCGTATTGCTCAAGCCGCGCCAATAAAGTCCGGTGAGCATCAGAGCGCCGCGGATCAGCGAATGCGACAGCGTGGCGTTTTCGAGGTGAAAAAAGTTCAGCCCCTGGCCGAAGACTTGCGCCTCGTGGTCCTTCTCGATGCCGAGGCGCTGCCGCGCATGCAGGCGCCCGAGACGTTTCTCGAGCGTGGCCAGCATGTCGTCGTCGTTTGCAGTCACGGGATCCAGGGTTCGTCCGGGTGAGCGAGCCAGTTGTCCCACCCGAAGCGAATGCCGGACTCATAGCACAAGCGCCGGCGCGAATGGCGCCGGCGCTGTCAGCAAAATCGATGTCGCGCGTGGGTTCGGGCCGGAAGCCCGGATTACTTGGCCGAGCAGGTGCCGAAGCCGCCAATCAGAGAATCCGCCGTGGCGAAGGACATCGACGCCTCATTGCTCGACTTGTGGAGCAGGAGCTGCCAGCCGAACGGGCCGTCGATGCCGTGCATCACGAGCTGGTCTGCAGTCTCGGCGACGCCGTCGAATTTGTCGGTGCGGGCGAAGCCTGAGTCATCGACCGCCGAGACGACGCTGTTCTCGAAATCGACGGTAACCTTCACCGGGACCTTGATGCCGGCAACCTCGGCGCCTTCTTTGCAGTCGCCGTCAGGCGCGCAGGCGCTCATCGCCTTGAATTCGCAATGGAGCGTCGGGATCGGCGCTTGCGACGAAGCCGCCGCTCCGGCCGTGTCGCCGGCGGGCGTTTCCGCGCTCGCCGAAAGACTCAGGCTCGCCGCGACACACACGGCAGCCGCCCCCATCAGTCGATAGATGCTGTTCATAGGACTCTCTCCTCGGCGCTCAACGCGCGCCAATTGACCGTTCAGATTGATTTTTGCCTAAACAGGCGTGCGGGCTTCGGCCGCCGCTTAGCGGCAGTAATAAGGATAGGGAGGCAGGGCCGGGCAGACCGGATAAGCGACCACCGGCGCGGGCGCCACGACTACCGGGGCAACCGGAGGCGCCACGTAGACCGGGCGCGGCGCGTAATAGACCGGGGGAGCATAGGGAGCTGCGATCGCAGCTCCAGCAATTGCGCCGGCGGCGAAGGCGCCGCAGCCCCAGCAGCCGTAATAGCGCGCCTCAGCGCTCCCACTCAACGTCGCCAGTGCCAGGGTGGCACCAAGGATGATCGCGCCCTTGCGGGCCAAGCTCAACGTCGCCATCAGACTTACACTCCTTGATTGATTTCGAGCAGTAATGACGTAAAGGCCCGGCGCCCTGAATTCGCGGCCGCATCCCTTCCACTCGCTCTGTCTCGCCGTCTTAAGTCGCATTCAAGGCGGCAGGGCACCCCAAGCGGGCCGGACTGTAGTTCCATTTCGCGGGCGTTTCCATCCCACAAATGGCCACCCCCCAAATCTTAGTAAAATCTTTGCCGGGTGAAGCAATGCCGCGATCGCCATGACGATGGCTTGGGACTCATGTTAAAGAGGAGTTGTCAAATCTTATGGGGGGAGAAAATCATGCTTACAGCTCTGATCGTAGCCTTGGTCATTGGCGCCATCGCAGGTTGGCTCGCCGGCCTGCTCGTGCAGGGCACCGGTTTTGGTCTGCTTGGCGATATTATCGTCGGCATCGTAGGTGCCATGATCACCAGCATGCTGTTTCCGAAGCTCGGCATCGGTCTCACGCTTGGCGGTGGCATTGTCGGCGCCATCCTCGCGGCCGCCATTGGCGCGGTCATCTTGCTTTTGATCGTGAGACTCGTCAGTCAACTGATGGCGTAACAGCGACTGCCCTCAACGCTTGAGGAAAGCTTGCGGCGCCGGCCGCCTTGCGGCTGGCGCCCTTAATCGCGCGAATAAAGCCCGCCGATCAGGATGGTCGCCTCCTCCGCGGCCTCCGGTGTCACGGCCATTTCCATCCGCAGTCTTTTGACCTCACCGAGAGCCTCGTCCAGCATGCGCTGGATCTCCGGATATGAAATTACGCCCTTATGCTCCAACCTCCGCAGCAAGAATTTGAGCGTGAGCACGAATGCCAAGTCGCGTCCATCCTCAATCATGGTGATGCGCCTTTCTCAGCGGACTTAGCCCACACTGCAATACACGTATCCTTGTGAGGCAATGGTGGAGGGATCTGATGTCGGCCCGATGTCAGATCTTTTCTTTCGCTCGATTTGCGAAGTCCGAAAATAACTATTTGGGGTAGCGCGCCACCCGAAGCCCGAAGGGCTTGAGGCATGGCGGAGAGGGTGGGATTCGAACCCACGAGACGGTTGCCCGCCTACACGCGTTCCAGGCGTGCGCCTTCGACCACTCGGCCACCTCTCCGTGCGGCGCTTGAAAGGAGGCCGCAACTTAAGGGGAGCGACCGTCCTCTTCAAGCAACAAGCCTCTCGGCGCGAGACGCAGAAGGGCGTGGAATCTGCCGGTCCCAGCTGGTAATTGGCGCACCGCGGTCGCCGCGGGTGCGGGCAAAGGACACGCCAAGTTTATGCGCGGGTGATTTGAACGTGATGCCGCAATCGCTTATGTAAGGGTCAACAGGCGGGTTCGTTTTTTGCCATGCTCTTGTTGTTGCGCATCCTCGGCGTTTGGTTCCTGCTGCTGGCCATGGTCGCTGCCGTCATCGACGCGACCAAGAGCTTGGCGGCCGGCGGCGCTTGGGTGTTCACACCCTTGGGCCAGCAATGGGCGAGCCTCAATCCCGATAGCCTCGCCGCCGCCAAGACCTGGGTCGAGACCCATGCGGGAACCTTCATGTGGAACCCCATGATCACTGAGATCCTGAACGCACCGACCTGGGTCGTGTTCGGCATTCTCGGGGTGGTTCTGTTCTGGCTCGGGCGGAAGCGCACCCCCGCCGAAGTTTTTATCAACTAGCTTGTGAACCTGGCCGTCCGGCCAAGGAGGTTCTCGATGTTCACGCTCAAGCGTAAGTCCCTGTCCATGCCGTCGCCCGCCGAGGCCCTTCCAGGCCGGGCGGAAGCCATTCCCACGGCGTCGAACCATTTCGTGAATGGAGCCCCGCTCAAAGGCCCCTATCCGCAAGGATCCGAGATGGCGCTGTTCGGGCTTGGTTGCTTCTGGGGTGCCGAGAAAGCCTTCTGGGGCATTCCCGGCGTGATCGTCACTGCGGTCGGCTATGCCGGCGGCGTCACCCCCAATCCCACCTACGAGGAAGTCTGCTCCGGCCGCACCGGCCACAACGAGGCCGTGCTGGTGGTGTTCGATCCAAAGCGCGTGAGCTACGAGGAGCTGCTCAAGGCGTTCTTCGAGAGCCACGACCCGACGCAAGGCATGCGCCAAGGCAACGACATCGGCACCCAGTACCGCTCAGGCATCTATGTCTATGACGATGCGCAAGCCCGTGCGGCGGAGGCCGCCAAGCGCGCCTATGACGCGGCGCTGAAAGAGAAGGGTTTCGCCCCCGTCACCACCGAGATCCTGCCCGCGCCGCCGTTCTACTTCGCGGAAGGTTACCACCAGCAATATCTCGCCAAGAACCCAGGCGGCTATTGCGGTCTTGGCGGCACCGGCGTGTCCTGCCCGATCGGCACCGGCGTCAGCGCCGAGGCGTAGTCAAGCAAGATCGATGGCGTAGCGCTTGAGGTCGCCGAGCTCGACGAGCTCGAGCGTCGCCTCATGCGTGGCGGCGAGGACGACGCGCGGTGCGCGTCCCGCCTCGAATGCCTCACGCCAGCGCGCCGCGCACAGGCACCAGCGGTCGCCGGGCTCGAGGCCGGGAAAGCCGAACTCAGGCCGCGGCGTGGAGAGGTCGTTGCCCCTTGATTTGGAGAAGGCGAGGAACTCCGCCGTCACCTCCACGCACACCGTGTGCAGGCCCAGATCTTCGGGGCCGGTATGGCAGCAGCCTGAGCGATAGAACCCGGTGACCGGGCGCTCGGAGCAGGTCGCCAGCGGCTCGCCGAAGACGTTGCGCTGTGCACTCGGCTGCTGCCTCACGCGTTCTTGCATGACAGTCATTGTGCCTCAGATGCCAAGTGAGGTGAAGCGCTACTGCGGCTTCCGGTCCGGCAGGGGCACGGAGTCGGACGGCGACGCAGGCCCGACCGTCGATGCCGGCTGAGCGGCAGGCACAGCAGGACCGGCGATCGATGCGGGTTGCGCGGGAGGTGCGGCGGCTGACGCCGACGCTTGGGCGGGCTTCGCTGCCGGCGTGGCCCTGGCGCCCGGCTTCGACTTCGACATCGAGGCCTTCAGCGCCGCGAGCGCCTCAGGGTCGAGATGTGGTGCAGGCGGTCCTGCGTCCTTGCCGGCCTCGGCCTTCAAGGCTGCCGGCACCGTCCCATCCGGAGCTATTGTGGGCATGCCTCCACCGGCAGACAGCACCGTCATGCATTCCTTCGGCAGGTCGCCAAGGCTGAGCGGCGGCTTCTTTGACGCCGGCTTGGCTCCAGGCACCGCCGGGTGTGCCGAAGCGATCTCGGCCTTGCGCAGCATCGTGAACCAATTGGCAAGCTCGGTCCCGCAGCCATCGTCGCCGCTCGGCGGTTTCTGGTTCTCGCACCCGGCCATATCGGGTGGGCATTTGAGCCTGATGTGGAAATGATAGAAGTGGCCCCACCAGGGCCTTACCTTTCCGAGCCACGCCCGGTCCTTGCCGGCTTGCTCACACAGCACCTTCTTGATCGCGGGATGCACGAAGATGCGGCTGACCTGGGGGTAGGACGCTGCGCGCTTGATCAGCTTGGTTTGCAACGGAGTCCATATCGCCGGATCGACGGTGAAGGGATCCTTGAGCATTGACGTGGCGATGATGTCCTCGCGCTCCTGCGGGGTGAGGATGCGGTCAGGCATCGGTGTGAGCCAGACGTCGGCATCGAGGCCGATCTGGTGGCTGCTATGGCCGGTGATCATCGGACCGCCACGCGGCTGCGCCATGTCGCCCACGAGAAGGCCTGGCCAGCCGTCGCGCGCCCGCGCGTCGCTCGCCAGCCTCTCGAGATAGTCGAGCAGTTGCGGCGTTCCCCAATTGCGATTGCGCGACAGCCGCATCACCTGCCAGTCGGGGCCGTTGATCGGGAGCGAGACGCCGCCGGCAAGACAGCCTCGCGCGTAGGAGCCGATGGCGCGAGCGGCGAGGGGGGCTGGCGCGGTGACGGCGCCGAACAGCAATTTGGCGGGGGGCCCTTTTTTGGCCGCCGGCTTCGCTGCGGTCTTCCTCGTAGCGCCGGCAGCCGGAGCCTTCGTGGCGGCTTTGACGGGAGGCTTGATCTGCTCCGCCGAGACCGCTCCGCAGATCAGCACTAGCGCAAGGCAGAGTGCCAGCCTTTGCATCGATCTTGCCCCGTTTCCCTCTCGAGCGCCCGAAACCTATCACAAAAAACGGCGCCAATTGGAGCGCGAAGGCTTGGCGGCGGTTGAACCGCGTTATTCCGTCCCCAAATGAGGTGGGCGGACGGATTCAGGAGATGTTCAGGCGGACGGGGTAAGACTGGCCTGAGAATGTTTGAAAACCTGCGTTTGAGGGAGCCACCCATGACCGATTCGCTGCCCCGCTGGCTAAAGCCGTGCGCCCTTGTCCTTGCGATTCTCGCGCTTTCGCTGGGACTTGCAGTGCCGGCAGAGGCCGGGGTCGTCGCCAGAATCAGCCTCTCCAGCCAGCGCATGGACGTGTTCGTGGACGGGCATCCGCGCTATTCCTGGCCGGTCTCGACCGCGAGGCGCGGCTATCGCACGCCGGTCGGCACATTCAGGCCGCAGGCGCTCGCGGTGTGGCACCGCTCCACCATCTATAGCGGCTCGCCCATGCCGCATTCGATCTTCTTCCACGGCGGCTATGCGATCCACGGCTCCTACGAGACGAGATATCTCGGGCGCCCCGCGAGCCACGGCTGCGTGCGGCTGCACCCCTCGAACGCGGCGGCCCTTTATTCGCTCGTGCGTCAATACGGAAGCGGTAACACGGTGATCAAGATCACCTACTAGCCGGCAGCCGCGACCGGCAGTTTCGCGCTTCGCCGCAGTCGACAACTCTTGTAGCATCCGCTCTTCGCGCGTCTTCGCGCGGTGGGGGCATGGGGTTGCGCGCAAGCGGCGCGGCCGACTACGGAGTGCGACTATGGGGCTGTTGAAGTGGGCACTGGTCTGCTTGTTGATCTCGCTCGTCGCCGGCGCCTTTGGCTATACCGGCCTCGCGCGCGGCGCCGCGCAGATCTCCAAGATCCTGTTCTTTATCTTCCTCGTTCTCTTCATCGTGATCCTGATCCTGGCCATCAGCGCTGGCCAGCTCATCTTCTGAGGCTCGGACGGAACATCCTGCCGCGGTGAGGTTCGCTACCGCTCGCAGCTCGTGGGCGCCGGCGCTCCGCGAAAGCGCTCGGTCATCCAACTGAGCGCGGCGGCGGCACTGTCGCGCGCGGCAAAGGTGTGGGTCACGCCGGGTAGCGGCACGAAGCTGACCCGCACGCCTTGCGCGCACAGGGCTTCGCCGAAGCGCTTGGTGATCTCGGGATGCACCGTGGTGTCGGCGGTGCCTTGCGCGATGAACACCGGCGCGCCTGCAGGAGCTTGACCCGGAGAGTTGCGCAACATGATCCCCTTCCAAGGCTCGACCTCCGAGGGATCGATCTTGATGAAATCTCCCGTCCTCAGCGGCTGGTCGTCTCTTTCGATCTGCTCGAACTCTGCGACCGATTCGATGCAGTCGTGCGAAACCTTCTCGAAGGCCGCCATGTCTTGCGGCACGACCAGGGTCGCGACCGGCACGTTCTCGAGCCTCGACCATGAGAGCAGCGTCATTGAGGTCAGATCCTTGCCGGTCGCGGTCGGCGCATCGGCATCGAACAATTGGATGAGGTAGGTTGCCGGTGCTGCGGCCGCCACGCCCACCAGCTTCAAGTCCGGCGCGTAGCGTGCGGCGACCTCTCCCGTGAACAGAGCGGCATGGCCGCCTTGGCTATGTCCCCACACCGCGAAGCGATTGGAGGCGCCGGTGTTCGGCATCTCGCGCGCCGCGCGCACCGAGTCGAGCACGGATCGCGCTTCGCTCTCGCCGATCAGATAAGGGTGGATGCCATCGGTGCCGAGGCCTGGATAGTCGGTGGCGACGACGATGTAACCTTCCGCAATCATATTGGGCAGGTTCCACATCATGCCGCCGACGTCTGGCATGAGCGATGGCGCGCAAGGCGGCACGACGCCGGAGGTCGGATGCGCCCAGGCGATGATGTTGCGCCCACCGGCCGGCGCCGGGCCGTTTGGGATGTAGATCGCGCCGGAGACGGGAATCGGACGGCCGCTGGGGTCAGTCGAGCGGTAGAGGATGCGGAAAGCGTTGCCCATGCCGCCCATTCCGGGCCCTCCGCCCTCAAGCGGCCAGATGCGAATGATGCTGCCGGGCTTTCCCGGAATCTCGCCGGGCTCGACGTCGTAAAGCGCCTTTGCCGCGCCACTGGCGCCGAGGCTGAGAAAGGCGGCGAGAATTCCGGCGGCGGCAAGCCTCAAGCACGCAAGCTTACTCATACGCGACCCCCCTTATGATGACGGCGCGGATGATAGCGGCGCCCCCCAAGGACAACAACCGCCAAGCCGGGCAAAGGTAAAGGGGGAGGCGTGCATCCTATCCTTGAGCTTGCCCAAGTTTCCGGGGCACAATCGGAGGAAAGCGCAAGACCGCCCCGCCTTGTTGAGCGGGCGAGCGGCTATCGTCAGTTGGAACAAGCAAAATTCGGGGAGCAAGAATGTCATCAGCCACCGCCGCGCTCGACCTCTTCGTCAATCGCTTGAGCGGATTTTCGACGCCGTTCTCCATCGAGCTGCCGAGCGGAGAGAAGCGCAAGATCGGCCTCGGCGAGGAGGAGTTTCGTGTCGGGCTCCGCAACGAGCGCGCGCTGAAAGCGCTCCGCACGCTCGACGAAGGCGATATCGCCGAAGCCTATCTCGCCGGCGACATCGACCTTGAGGGCGACATGCTGAAGCCCTTCGCACTCCGCGCCTCGCTCGACGATCGCCATCCGCTGGTGGCGGCATGGCGCTTCATCGAGCCGCTGCTGTTCGGCCAGGTCTATACCAACAAGCGCGCCATCTCCTCTCACTACAATGCCGACCCGAAGCTGTTCTTGAGCTTTCTCGATCCAGTGTTCCCGGCCTACAGCCAGGGCGCCTACGCCCATGACGACGAGCCGCTCTCCAAGGCCTTGGAGCGCAAGTTCGACTGGGTGATCGACAAATGCGAGCTTGGCCAGGGAAAGCGCGTGCTGGAGATCGGCCCAGGCTGGGGCGCCTTTGCCGGGCATGCGCTGCAGGCCGGCGTGCGCTTCACCGGCATCACCAATTCGGAAATGTCGCAATCCTATCTCAAGGGCAAGCTCGCCAATTTCGGAGATCGGTTCGACATCCTGCTCACCGACTTCTACGACTTCGAGCCGAGCGAGAAGTTCGACTCGATCGTGATCATGGGCGTGATCGAGCACTTGCCCAATTACGAGCGGGTGCTGAAGAAGTTCTATCAGCTGTTGAATCCCGGCGGCTTCGTGTTCCTCGACGGCAGCGCGGCGCGGAAAAAATACGAGCTGTCCACGTTCATGGTGCGTCACATCTATCCCGGCAACCACTCCTTCCTCGTGCTCGACGATCTGCTCAACAAGCTCGCCAAGACCGAGTTCGAGTTGATGGAGGTGCAGAACGATCGCTGGAGCTATTTCCTCACCTTCAAGCAATGGGCGCTTAACCTTGAGTCGAACAAGGACTTCGTCCAGCGCAGCTTTGGTGATTTCGAATTTCGCAAGTTTCGACTTTATCTCTGGGGCGCGGCCTACGAGTTTCTCGCTCGCAATCTCGATTGCTATCGGCTCACGCTCTACAAGCCCAAGGCTGGAGCCTGACCGGGAGCAACGCTATGTGTGAGTCATGCGCTGCCGTCGACCGTGGCGTATCGCGGCGGGGTGTCATGCTCGGCGCGGGGGCGGCATTGGCAGCGGGAGCGATTTCGCCGCGATCCGCCTTTGCCTCCGACGAGTCTGCTCCCGACGCCATAAGCCCGGACGCTGCTCTGGAGCGGCTGATGCAGGGCAACGCGCGTTGTGTCGCCAATGCGCAACAACAGAAAGACTGCGCGTTGCGCCGGGCCGGCTTGGTCTCGGCGCAACATCCGATTGCCGCGATCGTAAGCTGCTCAGACAGTCGCGTGGCGCCCGAACTCGCCTTCGACCAAGGCCCTGGCGATCTGTTCGTCGTACGTCTCGCCGGCAATTTCGTAAGTGACGACGGCTTGGCGAGTCTTGAATATGCGGTCAAGTTTCTCGGCGTGCGGCTGCTCATGGTGCTCGGCCACACCGATTGCGGGGCGGTCGCCGCCGCAGTGCAAGTGGTGACCTCACGCAAGGAACTTCCGGGCCACTTGCCGAAGCTGATCGAATCTATCGAGCCTGCCGTGATCGCCGCGCATGGCCGTCATCCGAGCGATCTCGTGGCCGCAGCCATCGAGGAGAACGTCAAGCTCAACGTCAAGCGCATGAAAGAAGACGAGCCGATCCTGTCGGAAGCTCTTGCCGCCAACACGGTTGCTGCTCATGGCGGGATCTACGATCTCGCCACCGGCAAAGTGAGTTTGCTTTGACCGCGGACTCCTTGGAGCGCTGGCGCTCGGAAAAGACCGCAGCCTTTCTCTCCTCTGCCGTCGCCGCTGCCGAGCCCGATCCGGCCAAAGCCGCTTTGTTCAAAGATATGGCGGCGGCGGCCGAGGAGCAGGCAGGCATCCTCGCTCAAGATCTTGGGCGCACACCGGAGTTCACGCCGTCCCTCCGCGCACGCCTCATCGCCAAAGGCATAGCCGCCTTCGGCCCGCGCGCCATGCGCCCCATCCTTTCGGCCACCAAGGTGCGCGGCGTCTCGGTCTATAGCGGCAAGACAGAAGCTCCCGCCGGACATCCGTGGCCCAAGACCGTGGAAGATATCGGCAAGCAGCACCGCAACTTCGGCGGCGGCATGCTGCGCGCCGGCGTGTTCGGCGTGAATGATGGGCTCGTGTCCAACACCTGCCTGGTCATGGGCGTGGCCGGCGCCTCGGCCGAGCCGAACGTCATCGTGCTTACCGGCGTGGCCGGCTTGCTCGCCGGCGCGTTTTCCATGGCTGCCGGCGAGTTCATCTCCATGCTGTCGCAGCGCGAGATGTTCGAGCATCAGATCTCGCAAGAGCGCGAGGAGCTAGAGCGCTACCCGAAGGAGGAAGCTGAAGAGCTCGCGCTGATCTATGCCGCCCGCGGCATCCCGCTGGATGAAGCCCGCGACGTCGCCTCCCATTTGATCGCCAACCCCGAAAAGGCGCTCGACACGCTTGCGCGCGAGGAGCTTGGCCTCAACCCCGACGATCTCGGCTCGCCGATCGGCGCTGCGGGCTCGTCCTTCATCGCCTTCGCCGTCGGCGCGAGCCTGCCGCTCATTCCCTTTCTCCTCGGTGCCGGCAACGGCGTCGCCATCGCCGCGGCGATCTCAGGCGCCGCGCTGTTTGCGGTCGGGGCTTTGCTCAGCCTGTTCTCAGGCAAGAACGCCTGGCTCAGCGGCTTGCGCATGCTCGCCATCGGCGCCGCCGCTGCCGCTGCGACCTACGGCATCGGATCGCTGTTCAACGTCTCGACCTCCTGAGCGAGACCGAGCGCTCCTAAAATTCGCAACGAATTGTCTGCAAACGCGACGCTTAATCGGACTTTCACCGGTTCAAGCGGACACTCCCGGCGGTTCCATCGCCGGAGATCCCCCTCATGATTTGCAAAGCCGCTGTTCTCACCCTGATTGCTGCGTTCGTGTCTGCCACTACCCCAGGCTTC
>DASUZQ010000359.1:0-5084 GCA_036376815.1 Methyloceanibacter sp.
GATGCCAGCGAAGGCGTCGGCAATCATTTCGACGTTTGCCGCGATCTCGCAAGCGCCCTTCCGGGCAGCGAGCTGTGGATCGATGCCGGCTTCACCAACGTCACCGACTGCGCCTTCTGGCTGCCGCTCGGCGCGACGCTGGTCATCGGCACGGAAAGCCTGAGCTTCGCCGAGGATTGGCAGGAGCTTCGCGCCTCTATCGGCGAGAGCCTCGTGCTGTCACTCGACTATTGCGCCGAGGGTCGACGCGGGCCGTCAACGCTCTTCGCCGAACCCGCACATTGGCCGGAGCGGATCATCGCCATGAGCCTCGATCGCGTCGGCACCGGCCACGGTCCCGACGTCGCGCGCTTGCGGGACGTGGTGGAGCAAGCCGGGGCTCGCTCGGTCTATGCGTCCGGCGGTATGCGCGATATCGGCGACCTCGAAGCCGCCGCCGAAGCAGGTGCCGGAGGGGCGCTGATTGCCACGGCGCTGCATCGGGGCGCCGTCAGCCAAAAAGAAATCGCCGCCTTCGAGCGAAGACGGCGATCTCGATCAGACTAGAAACCCAGCTGCTTGAGCCACCGCTGAATCAGGCCCGGTTGAGTGCCGGGTTTGTCCCGACCTGGGGGTTCTCCTTTTCAGCCGGCGGCAAACGGATGATGCGCAGAGTCCTTCTTTGCGGTGACCTCGGAAGATCTCGGCTCGCCCTTCACGGCGCGGGCGATGGCTTCCTTGGTAGCGCGATAGTTGAAGTCCTGGATCTTCTTGTCGTCCTTGGCTTCCCAGTGGATGAACACGCCGACGCAGACGTAAAGATCGTCAGCCTCGTTGGCGGGGATCACACCCTCTGCCACGGAATCGGCGACGGCTTTGGCCACGGCGTACTGCGCGGGGCCAAACATCTGCACGGCCTGGCGTGCGTCCTTGATCGTCACCTTGTTGTAAAGGATCGTCGCGGGCTTGCACAAAAGGTTCGGCGCGATCACCGCAAGCAGGGTGGTGAAGCCGTCCTTGTTGTTGGTCAGCGCATTGCAGAATGCCGATTCAACGGCGCTGCCGCGCGGGCCGATGAGCAAGTCGATATGAGCAACTTCATTTCCATCGCCGACAAGCGATTCACCTACACCAACACCACTAATCTTGGCCATTTAACCAAGCCCTCCCTACATCGTTGACAATCTCACAACAGCTTGAACCACCCACGGGGATCGCAGGCGGCACGCAGACGAAAGTGCTTTGGCTGAGCGCGCCTCCGCCCGCAACTCCTGGTCGGAGCTACGCGTGGGGAAGATACGCCGGGGCCAGAAGGATCGGCAAGTCGATTGTTCGCCTCAAAGCGGACTTTAGCGGCCTATTTCTAAGGCTTGCAGTGAAGCTGCGAACAGCGTGGCGACGGTAAGATCGGCGCTGGTTCCGGGATTGAGGCCGCGCGCCTTCAACGATCGATCGAAGGCCATGAGGTCGCGTTCGCGGGCCTGCTCGTCCGCGAGGTTGCCGAGCCGCGCCACCACGGCCTTGGCTTCCTGTTGCACTTCAAGGGCTTGGGTGATCCCGAATTTTCGCGCGATCAGGGTGTCGGGAATGCTCGCAAGGAAGCCGAGGTAGACCGATGTCGCGGCCGGCGGGAGAGAGTCCGATTCCGCCATCGCCTGTTCGAACCGCGCCAGGCCAAGATCGAAAATGTCCGTGAAGTCATGGGTATAGTTCCAGGCGATGCGGTCGCGGCCTTCCGCCGCTTCCATTGCCTCAAGCAGGGTGACATCCGGCTCTCCGCCGACATCGTGCGCGCGCGCCTCACCCAATCCCCCAGGCTTGGCATATCGGATCGCGGCATAGGCCTCCCGCGCATCGGCTACACTGAGACCGGCTAGAATCTTGGCGAGCCTTTCGCGCAAATCTCCGCCTGCGGGCTCGAGCGCCGCGGAGGCGAGGGGGGCGGACAGCAGAACAATGCCGAGATTGGTGTTGTGGCCGACGGCATCGATGGTCGCTTCGACGCTTCTTCTGATGCGCGCTCCCACGAAAAGTCCCGGTGCGGCCAGCGCGGGTGCCGCGACCCGCGCACTCGTCTCGAAATCGGCGACACTCATGCCGACATCATCAACGCCGAAGCGGTGCACGTTGCCAGGCTTCAGCGCATCGAGCTCGGCAAGGCAGGCGTCACGAAAGGCTCGGGCAACCTGTTCGGCTGTGAGCGGCCGCGTCACGCGCCCTCTTGGCCTCGTGGCGCGCTTCTCTGCTCGGTGTGCCCGAGGCAGGCGTCAAGGAACGGCGCCACGATAGAGTCGGCGATGCGGGTCCGCGTCACCCGCTGCAATCCTTGCCACGCCGGCATCGAGTTCACCTCGAGCATGAGAGGCGCGCCCGAGCGGTCCTGAATGATGTCGACGCCCGCATAATCGGCGCCGACGCAAGACGCGGCGCGGAGAGCAAGATCGGCAAGCTCTTGCGAGGGGATGGCAGCCTCGGCGCGGGCCCCTTGCTTGATATTGGTGATCCAGCTCGAGCCATGCCTGATCATGGCGGCAATGACACGGCCGGCTGAGACGAAGATGCGCCAGTCGCGATGCATGCCGTCTGCGGACGCGATGAACTCCTGCAGGTAATAGGCGCCGTTTACCTCCTCCGGCGGGGCGAGATCGTTGGGCGCGGAGATCAGGCGCAAGCCTTCACCTTGCGCCCCGAACAGGGGCTTCTGCACGAGCTTGCAGCCTTGTGCGAGCTTCTCTTGAACGATCTCGAGCGCCGCCTCGCCGCTCGTGCCGGTCCAGGTCCAGGGCGTGGGGATGCCGGCACGTTGCAGAAAAAAGGTGGTGGTCGATTTGTCCACGCAGCGCTCGATGGCGCGCGCATCGTTCCACACCGTGACGCCAAGCTCGCGCAAGGCATGGAGCACGCCGAGATAGAGAGTGACCTGCTCGAAGCTGCCGCCAGGCACGAACAGCACGAGCGCACCTTTCGGCAGATGGTCGCCAAGGCCTGGAATGGCGAGGCCGGTCCTGGTGGCCGTGGACAATCCGCACGAAGCGAGCGAGACGGTGAGCGGCCTGATCCCCCGTGCGCGGAAGGCGCGCGAGATGCTGCGCCCGTGCCACTTCTTGCGCTCGCAGAAGAGGACGATCTCGGCAGCCATGGCGTCAGGAGGAGAAGGAGCGGGACAGGATCGCCGTGTCGATATGGCCGCCCTCGAAGCTCTCGCCGCTTTCCAGCGCCGTGACCGTGACCATGGCCGGGCTGAACAGCATGCGGTCGATGGCGTAGAAGTCGCCCTTCACCGCGGCGAAAATATCGGCGAACGGCCTGCCATAATCCTTTGACTTGAGGCTCGGCAGTTGATCGGCGAGCCCCTTCGCCGCCTTCGCCGAGCCGGAGACATAGAGCTGCACGCGCCCGCCATAGATGATGGCGTCGTTGGTGCGTCCCATGGCGGCGACAAAGCCCGGTGCCGGCGGCGGCAATGGCGCCGTCGCCATGCCGTCGACGATGTGATGCAAGGGAAAATGCAGCTCGTGCGACTTATGCAGTGCAACTTCGAGGCAGCGCGCGGCGATCTGCACCGTCCCGGCGAGGCTCGACGTCGGCGCATAGATGATGGTGAGGGCGTCGGTCGAAACCTTGCAGGCTTCGGCGACCTGCTCCACGAGCGCGGCTGGAGGGGCGCGATCGGCCTCGAGCACGAGAACGGCGCTGTCAGCGTCGTCGCGATAGCCGAGCTCGTCGAACAGCTTTTCCGTGGAGCCAAGCGCGCGCGCCGGGCCCGACCCCAGCACATGGTATTTCTTGCCCTTATCTTCCGCCGAGAGGCTCCAGCCGGCATATTGCGAGCCGAGGCAGGCGAGCACCGGCTGGCTCGTATGCACGGTCACCATGAACGGCCAGGAGGACGAGGGATCGGTGGCTTCGAGCGACACGCGCCCCAGCCCGCCGAGGCAGATCTCGCCGATGCGGCGGCCTGCTTCCAACCCGCCAACGGCGCGCACGCCGCAATCGATGAGCGTCTCCCCGAGCTGCCCCTGTGACACGTTGACCCGCAAAGCCTGAGCGTCGCGGATCATGGCGTCGACGAGAGGTGCCACCTCCCGATTGACGCTCGGCCATTTGGTTTCGCTCCGTGCCTCCAGGGTTTCCTCGTTCATAACGTCCACTACGTCCCTCCTTCTCGGCCAGTGCAGGCGGCCAAAATGCTCTCAATTCGCTCGTCAACCAGACGCCTTGCTTCAACTTTAGTCCTAGATCGCGCCCACACAGTGCATATTGGGCGATCTTTGTCGATGCGTTCCCCTATCCGGGGCCGATCGAATGTCCAATCGGGCCAGATCATCGTCTGTGACACATTGATCGGTTCCGTTGCGTAAACGATGGCCGCGGCGGTGGCCGCCGGGAGGTTGCGGAGGGCAGTCGGAAGCCGGTTTTCTAGCACAGCCTCGAGGTGGATGCGAAGCAGCGGCTCGGCCTCGCTGTCGAAAATGTCGAGCGTGGCGCCGGGACGCGGATTGATCTCGAGGAGACGGAAGTCCTCGCCGTTGACCAGGAAATCGGCGCTGCCGAGCCCTTTGAGATCAAAGGATTCGGCGACACGCTCCACGCTATGCGTCAAACGCGCCTCGAGATCCGGCGATAGCTCTGCTGGGCGCGCCGCGCCGCCATAGCGCCACTTTGCACGGGCGGTCGGGGCCGCCCACTGCTCGCTGAAACCGAGCACCTGAGCGCTGGTTCCGGTGCTGGCGAACAAGGCGGACACCGGGCGGCCTTCCAACTTTTCCTGAAAATAAGTGCGGCCTTTTATTGACCTCCGTCTAGAGGTGCCGGCTGAGGCGGCGTGACTTGTCACGACGTGACTCGTCACAACGTGACTTCCGCCGGCGCCGCCTTGACGCTTGGCGAGCCAGCCACTTCCTGCCGCGGCAGGGTCCATGACGGTTCTCGGATGCGGAATGCCGAGCCGCGCAAGCTCCGTGAAGAACATTTCGGGCGACTTCACGCGCTCGACAACGCTCGGCCCGTTGCCGAGCAGCGGCCAGCGTTCTGCGATCCTGGCGAGCAGGGTGGGACGATCTTCGAAGCCCGAACCATAAACCACGCCGAGAAGCGGCGACGGC
>DASUZQ010000360.1:0-2374 GCA_036376815.1 Methyloceanibacter sp.
ATTCCAGCATTTCTTCCTTCGCCATACGGCCTCTTTCGGCGTTCCGCAGATTGGGGCGGAGAATGTTCGGCGGACGCGGCAAAATCAAGGAGGATTACTGGTCCGTCTCTCGCCGGTTGCCGCGGTCGGCATTGCCGCCGCCATCCCCGTTCATGGGCGGTTCAGCTTGCGCTCGTTAGGGTCTAAGCTTGTCATTGGGCTTGGCTAGGCTGCGATCGCGGAGGTTAGGAGCCATGCGGTTCTCAAGATCGATTTTGGCGATAGCGGCAGTGGCCGCGTTGGGCTTCTCGGGACTTGTGCTTCCGCTCGCCGCGCAGGCGCAAGACGTGAAGAGCGCCGATGTCATCGTCAAGGGGTTGGCCCCGGTCAAGACCCGCGGCTTCGATCCGCTCGCACCCGAGCGCGAGGCCAAGCAGCAGGAGCTCAACGCCAAGCTGCGCGAATTCAAGACGCGGCAGATCGAGGTGATCCCGCGCGAGGACCGTGACCAAGTTGCGAAGCTCGTGGAGGAGTCGAAATCGCCGAACGTCGATGTGCAGATCCTGTTTGCCTTCGACTCGGCCGAGATTCTCCCCGAGGCGCGGCCCGCGCTCGACGAGCTCGGCAAGGCCTTGAGCGATCCCAAGCTCAGCGGAGGCACGTTCCTCATCGCCGGACATACTGATGCCAAGGGCAGCGATGCCTACAATCTCGCTTTGTCGCAGCGGCGCGCGGCGTCGGTGAAGGCGTTCCTCGTCGAGACTTATCATGTCGACGGCGGACGCCTCGCGGTGATCGGCTTCGGCGAGGAGCAGCTCAAGAACAAGGACGATCCGCTCGCCGACGAGAATCGCCGGGTGCAGATCGTCAACACCGGAAGCGCCACCGTGGCGGAAGGCAAGCCCGCGCCGGCGGAAGCCCCGGCACCGGAGGCAGCTCCGCCGGCCGACGCGGCCCCTCCGGCCGACGCGGCTCTCCCGGCCGAGGCCGCCCCTCCCCCTCAGTAAGCTCACACGCCGGGCGCTCCAGCGACGGGGAAGCGCTGCTTGATGCGGCGGAACAGCCCGTCGCGCACCGCGCGGTAAGCCGACAAGATCTGCTCGCGATTGCCGCTGGTCATGGTGGGATCGGGCGTCGGCCAATATTCCACGTCGATGGCAAAGCTGCCGGCAAGAGCGAGCGCCTTGTGATGCGCTTCCGGCGACAGCGTCACGATCAGGTCGAAGGAGGTATCGTGCAGGTCGGCAATCGCGGCCGGGCGATGGCCGGCGAGATCGATGCCGATTTCTTCCATGACGGCGATGGCGAAGGGGTCCGGCTCGCCGGCGCGCACGCCGGCCGAGTCGACATAGATGCGCCGGCCGGCGAGGTGCTTGAGGATCGCAGCCGCCATCGGCGAGCGCACGGCGTTGCGGCTGCAGGCGAAGAGGACCGCGCCCGGCAGGTCGGCTTCTCCGGGCCCCAAGGCATCAGCCCTTCCAATGCAGGGCGCAGATCAGGGTGAACAGGCGTCTCGCGGTGGCGATGTCGACGAGCACCTTGCCCTTGAGCCGCTCCATGAGGAGCCGGCTGCCTTCGTCGTGCAAGCCACGCCGGCCCATGTCGATCGCCTCGATGCGGGAGGGCGGTTGGGTCTTGATCGCCTGGTAGTAGCTCTCGCACATCAAGAAATAATCCTTCACCAGGCGGCGAAAGGGCGAGAGCGAGAGCATCACATGCACGATGGGGTTGCGGCGCTCGTCGCCGACGGTGAACACCAGGCGATTGTCTGCGAGCGACAGATGCAGCGTGTAAGGGCCGCCGTCATGGTTCTCGAGCGCGAAGGAGTTGCGCTCGAGCAGATCGAAGATGGCGACCTCGCGCTCGTGCTCGACATCGGTGGAGTTGCGGCCGATCGATCCTGTATCCAGCGTCACCTCGACGAGCCGCGCCTGCTCGGGTGAAAGCTCCTGCTGCTGCTCCTCCGTCATCGCGCTAGTCCCGCAGGTTCAACCTGATCGCGACTGATCGGCGGTGGGCTTCGAGCCCTTCGGCGCGCGCCAAGGTCATGGCGGCAGGCCCGAGCGCGCTAAGGCTGTCGGCATCGAGCTTGAGGATCGAGGTGCGCTTCATGAAGTCGAGCACGCCGAGGCCGGACGCGAAGCGGGCGCTCCGCTCCGTGGGGAGAACGTGGTTCGGCCCCGCCACATAGTCGCCGATGACCTCAGGGGTATAGCGGCCGAGAAAGATGGCGCCGGCGTTGCGGATCTCAGCCGACAATGACTCAGGATCGGCGGTAGCGATTTCGAGATGCTCTGGCGCCAAGCGATCGGCGAGCGCCGGCGCCTCCCCGAGGCTCTCGACCACGATGACGGCGCCGAAGCTCTCCCAGCTCGCCCCCGCCACGCTCGCGCGC
>DASUZQ010000361.1:0-9615 GCA_036376815.1 Methyloceanibacter sp.
GCGTTGATGGCTGCGGCGTCGGCGGCGGCCTCGTCGCCTCGCCCGCGCAACCTCGCGGCGGCGATCGCCGTCGCTTCCGTCACCCTGACAATTTCAAGGCCGAGGACACGATCGAGTCTATGGCTCTCTTGAGCGTTTGCCACCTCGGATCCTCCCAGGCACCAGCGGTCGAGCCGCTTTTTTGCCCCAATGGGTATCACAACTTCTCTATGCGGATCATCTGTGGCTTGGCATCGACGTGGCCGTCACGCTCGATCGCCGCAAGCGCCTTGCGGATCGCCGCCTCGGTGGTCTGATGGGTGATCATCACCACGGCCGCTGGCGAGCCGGCCTTCTGGCGCCGGAAGCCGGGCAATTCGGCAGGCGGACGGCGCTGCACGATGCTTTCGAGCGAGATGCCCTGCTCGGCCATGCGGCTGGCGATGGCCGCGAACGCACCGGTGCGGTCATAGACCGAGAGCCTGATGTAATAGCCGCCTTCATGGCCGCGCATCTCGGCCTTCTTGTAGGGCTTGAGATCCTTCGCCTTGGTGCCGAACGGCGGCAGGATGTGGCCTCTGGCAATGTCGATCAGGTCGCTTGCGACGGATGAGGCCGTGGGACCTGAGCCGGCGCCGGGCCCGATCAGCATGATGTCGCCGACGAAGTCCCCGTCGATGGCGACGCAGTTGGAGACCCCGTCGACTGAGGCGATGGCGGTGTGCTTCGGCACCATGGTCGGATGCACGCGCTGCTCGATGCCGCTCTCGGTGCGCGAGGCGACGCCGAGCAGCTTGATGCGGTAGCCGAGATCGTCGGCGGCCTCGATGTCGGCAGGCGTGATATTCTCGATGCCCTCGACATAGACCGACTCGAACGAGGTGCGGGTGCCGAAGGCGAGCGAGGTCAGAAGCGCAAGCTTGTGCGCCGTGTCGAAGCCGCCGATGTCGAAGGTGGGATCGGCCTCGGCATAGCCTTGCGCGTGCGCGTCCTTTAGCACGTCGGCGAAGCTGCGCCCCTCGGTCAGCATCAGCGTGAGGATGTAGTTGCAGGTGCCGTTCAGGATGCCGTAAACGCGGGCGATGGTGTTGCCTTGCAGGCTCTCGCGGATCGTCTTGACCACGGGAATGCCTCCGGCCACGGCGCCTTCGAAATTGAGCGCCACGCCATGTTTCTCGGCAAGCGCTGCGAGCGCAGGCCCGTGATGGGCGAGCAGCGCCTTGTTGGCCGTGACCACATGCTTGCCGGCACGGAGTGCTGCCTCCACCGACTCCTTGGCGATGCCCTCCTCGCCGCCGATCAGCTCAACGAAGGCGTGGATCTCGGGATCGCGGGCGAGCTCGACCGGATCGGCGACGAAGCGAAACCCGGAAATGTCGATGTCGCGATTCTTGTGCCGATTGAGCGCGGAGACGGCCACGATCTCGATCGGCCGCCCAATGCGCTTGCTAAGGTCGGGGCTGCGCTCGGCAAGGAGCCGCAGGACCCCGCCTCCGACCGTGCCGAGCCCGGCGAGCCCGAGTTTCAGAGGCTCCGTCATGTGAGGATCAGAGCGTCCTCGTCGCCTTCGACGCAAGTGGAATGACGTTGTGCAGGCTTTTCGCCGATTCGGCGAGGAATTTCCTAATATTGCGCGCGGCCTGGCGGATGCGCTGCTCGTTCTCGACGAGCGCGATGCGCACATAGCCTTCGCCATATTCGCCGAAGCCGACGCCGGGCGACACGGCGACCGAGGCCTGCTCCAACAGCAATTTGGAAAACTCGAGCGAGCCCAGATGCGCGAACATGTCGGGGACCGGCGCCCAGGCGAACATGGTCGCCGCCGGCGCCGGGATCGGCCAGCCGGAGCGCGTGAGAGCATCGACGAGGCAATCGCGGCGGCGGCGATAGATGCCGCGGATCTCTTCGATGCAGTCTTGCGGCCCGTTCAAGGCGGCTGCTGCGGCGACCTGAATGGGCGTGAAGGCGCCGTAGTCGAGATAAGACTTCACCCGGGACAGCGCGCTGATCAGCCGCTCGTTGCCGACGGCAAAGCCCATGCGCCAGCCGGGCATGGCGTAGGTCTTGGACAGCGTGGTGAACTCCACCGCGATGTCCATGGCGCCGGGCACCTGAAGGATCGACGGCGGCGGCTCATCTCCGAAATAGATTTCGGCATAAGCGAGGTCCGAGAGCACGATCAAATCGTGCTTCTTGGCGAAGCCGACCACCTCACGATAGAAATCGAGACCGGCGACGAGCGCGGTCGGGTTGGCTGGATAGTTGAGTACGAGTGCCGAGGGCTTCGGCACTGAGTGCCTCACCGCCCGGCTCAGCGAATTCATGAAGGCAGAATCGGTCGAGGCCGGCAGATGGCGGATCACGCCGCCCGACATGATGAAGCCGAACTCGTGGATAGGATAGGTGGGGTTGGGCACCAGGATCACGTCGCCCGGCCCGGTGATAGCTTGCGCCATATTGGCGAAGCCTTCCTTGGAGCCGAGCGTGGCGACGATCTCGGTCTCGGGGTTGAGCTTCACGCCAAAGCGGCGCGCGTAATAGGCGCCTTGCGCCCGGCGCAACCCCTGGATGCCGCGTGACGCCGAATAGCGGCTGGTGCGGGTGTCGCGCACCGTCTCGATCAGCTTCTGCACGATATGCGGCGGGGTCGGCATGTCGGGATTGCCCATGCCGAAATCGATGATGTCGTCGCCTCGCGCGCGGGCCTGCGCCTTGAGCTTGTTGACCTGCTCAAACACGTATGGCGGCAGCCGCCTGATTCTGTGGAAATCGCTGTTCACGCGCTTGTCCCGCTGACCCCCAACCAGGACCCTATGCCTAACGGGTGGGCATTTGAACCACAGAAGCGGCCCCCGGGGCAAGACGCGCCAAGCCGCAGCTTTGCCGTCCTAATTGCCAGCTTCAGCCGGTTTGACCGATGCCGTGGTCGTGTCGTCGGCCGATCCCTGACGCCTCGCCTGCGCGTTTTGCAGATCGGCGATCGCCGCCTTCCGCTCTTCCGGGCTCAGGGTTTTCCCGAGCTGCTTGTTGGAGACGTCAAAGGACGACGGCGACGGCGCGGCAGAGACCAAGGAATCGGAGCAGCCGCCTAAAATGAGCAGGGGTAAGGCCAAAAGGACCAAGGCTGCCCGTTTTGACGGCAGCTGCGCCACCAATCGAACCAATCTTTTAGGCCCCTGATGCACGGTGATTGGAATTGCACGTCCCTTGCTATATTGCATAGCACAATGAGTCTAAGAACGAGAGTCGTCCAGATCGCTGAGATGCTCCGCTACCTTGGCATCATTGCGATTAACCGGGGGTAAAATAAGGGCGCGACCTTTCATGCAGGAAAAGAACAAGGCCGTGACAGGGCCAGGAGCGGAAGAGCAGCAAGTCGGACAGTGGGATCAGCTCGCCCGCAACATGGTGCGCCTGTTCGATCAAGGCACCAAGGTGCTTGGCACTCTGGCCGAGCGCGGCAACGGCGCCGGTCCCTACAGCATGGCGGCGGAAGCCGGCGAGGCGACCAAGGTGCTCGGTGAAATCGCCAGGCAATGGGTGAGCGAACCAGGCAAGCTTGCCGCGGCGCAGAACGAGTTGTTCAAGGACTACGCCGAGCTTTGGGGGCGCTCGGTGCGCCGCTATCTCGGCGAAGAGGACGTGAAGCCGGTGGTCGAGCCAGAGCCCGGCGACAATCGCTTCAAGGACCCTGACTGGTCGAACACCCAGTTCTTCGATTTCTGGAAGCAGGCTTATCTGCTGACGGCGCGCTGGGCCGAGGACCTCACCCGCAAGACCGAGGGCGTCGACGACAAGACCAAGAAGCGTGCCCTGTTTTATCTCGAGCAGATGCTCGCGGCCTTCTCGCCGTCGAACTTCGCTTTCACCAATCCCGAAGTGGTGCGCGCCACGCTCGCCACCAACGCGGCGAATTTGGTGCAAGGCATGGCACATCTTGCGCACGACCTCGAGCACTCAAAGGATCTGTTACGCATCAGCCAGACCGACTTGTCGGCGTTCGAGGTCGGCAAGAATCTTGCGGTCACGCCAGGCAAGATCGTGTTCCAGAACGAGCTCATCCAGCTCATTCAATACAGCCCGAGCACGGCAGAAGTGTACGAGCGGCCTCTGCTTATCGTGCCGCCGTGGATAAACAAGTTCTACATCCTCGATCTTGTCCCGGAGAAAAGCTTCATCAAATGGACGGTCGAGCAAGGGTTCACCGTGTTCACCGTTTCCTGGGTGAACCCTGACGCGAAGCTCTCGCAGAAGACTTTCGAGGACTACATGCGCGAGGGCATCCTCGCCGCGGTCGACGCCGTCACCAAGCAGACCGGGCAGAAGCAGATCAATGCCCTCGGCTATTGCGTGGGCGGAACGCTGCTCGCCTCGACGCTTGCCTACATGGCGGCCAAGAAGGACAACCGCATTGCTTCCGCAACGTTCCTCGCGGCGCAAGTCGACTTCAGCGAGGCAGGCGACCTCCTGGTCTTCATAGACGACGCTCAGTTGAACTCGCTTGAGGAGATGATGGCCGAGCAAGGCTATCTCGACGGCTCGCGCATGGCGGCGGTGTTCAACATGCTCAGGCCGCGCGATTTGATCTGGCCTTACGTCGTGAACAACTATCTCCTCGGCAAGAAGCCCTTCCCCTTCGATCTGCTTTATTGGAATGCGGATTCGACGCGGCTGCCTGCCGCCAACCACGCCTTCTATCTGCGCGAGTTCTATCATCTGAACCGGCTGAGCAAGGGCGAGCTGCATCTTGGCGGCGTGAAGCTCAATCTTGCCCGCGTGAAAATCCCGATCTACGAACTCTCCACCAAGGAAGATCACATCGCGCCGGCTTCCTCGGTGTTCATCGGCTCGAAGCTGTTCGGCGGCCCAGTCCGCTTCGTCATGGCTGGCTCAGGGCACATCGCAGGCGTGGTCAATCCGCCGACCAGGAACAAATATCAGTTCTGGGCCGGGACCCCCGCCGATACGCTCGCCGAATGGATGAAGAAGGCGACCGAGACGCCAGGCTCGTGGTGGCCGGACTGGGGCGCATGGCTTGCCGCGCTGTCAGGTCCCAAAGTCCCGGCGCGCGATCCCGCGGCAGGACCGCTCAAGCCGATCGAAGATGCGCCAGGCTCCTATGTGCGGGAGCGGCTGTAGGCGCTCACGGAAACAGCGGGAGCTGCTCGAGCCCAAGCGTCTCGTCGAAGCCGTACATTAGGTTGAAGTTCTGCAGCGCCTGGCCGGCTGAGCCCTTCACCAGATTGTCGATGGCCGAGATGACGATGGCGCGGCCCGGCAGGCGGTCGGCGAACACGCCGATATGGCAGAAATTCGAGCCACGTACATGCTGGGTCGCCGGGATCACGCCCTCCTCAACCACGTGCACGAAGGGGCTCGCTGCATAGGCCTTGGCCAGGGCGGCGCGGAGATCGCCGGCGGTGGCCTTGCCGGCGAGCGCGACATAGCAGGTGCAAAGCTCGCCCCGGCTCATCGGCACTAGATGCGGCGTGAAGTTGACGGTGACGCGGCTGCCTGACGCAGCACTCAGCTCCTGCTCGATCTCAGGCACATGCCGGTGATTACCGATGCCGTAAGGCGACAGGCCTTCGCCTGATTCAGAAAACAGGATGTTCTGCTTCAAAGTGCGGCCGGCGCCTGAGACGCCGGACTTTGCATCGACGATGACGCCGTCGGCCACGATCAGCTTGGCCTTGGCCAGCGGCAGAAGAGCGAGCAGGACGGCGGTGGGATAGCAGCCCGGACAGGCGACGAGGCGCGCGGCCTTGATCTCCTTCGCATAGTGCTCGGTCAGCCCGTAGACCGCGTCTTTGAGAAGCTGCGGCGCGCTATGCTCCCCGCCATACCATTCGGCATAGACGGCGGGGTCGCGTAAGCGAAAGTCCGCAGACATGTCGATCACCTTCACCCGTTTGGGGAGCTTGGCGATCTCGCTGTGGGCGGTCGCGTGCGGCAGCCCGCAAAAGGCCACGTCGACCTTGCTCCAATCAACCTCATCCGAGGTGACGAGAGCCGGCAGGTCGAGGGTGGCAAGATGCGGGAAGACTTGCGCGAGCAGTTGCCCGGCGTGGCCCTTGGCGATCAGCGCGGTGAGGGCGATGTTAGGGTGGCGGGCGGCGAGCCTGATCAGATCGGCGCCGGTGTAACCGCTGGCGCCGAGCACTGCGGCCCGGATCTTCTTGGTTGCCATGACGAGGCGTGCCTAATTTGCGTGCGAAGTGTCAGTCAGTGCGCTTCAGCCCGTCATACCGGCGAAAGCCGGTCTCCAGCAATTGATGATTTCGGCTGGATTCCGGCTTGTCGCCGGAATGACGGCGTAGCAGTAACGCCAAGCGGTTAGCGCTTGGAGAACTGGAAGCTTCGTCGCGCCTTCGCCTTGCCGTACTTCTTGCGCTCGACCGTACGGGCGTCGCGGGTGAGGAACCCGCCCTTCTTCAGCACGCCGCGGAGCTCAGGCTCGTAGCGGGTGAGCGCCTTGGAGATGCCGTGACGCACGGCGCCGGCCTGGCCGGAGAGGCCTCCGCCGCTCACCGTGCAGATGATGTCGTATTGGCCCTCGCGCTTGGCGGTGACGAGCGGCTGCTTCAGGATCATTTGCAGAACAGGCCTAGCGAAATAGGCGGCGTGATCCTTGCCGTTCACCGTGATCTTGCCGGGGCCCTGCTTCACCCAGACGCGGGCGACGGCGTCCTTGCGCTTGCCGGTGGCATAGGCGCGGCCCTTGGCGTCGAGCTTCTGCTCATAGACGCGTGCCTGGGGTGCTGCGACGGCCTCGCCCTTGAGCGGGCCCAGATCCTCGAGCGTTCTCACCTCGGTATTGGGCATGGCGTCAAGCGCTCCTTGCATTCTTGGTATTGAGGGCGGCGACATCGACCTTGGTCGGGTTCTGCGCCTCGTGGGGATGTTCGGCACCGCTATAGATGCGGAGGTTTTTCATTTGCTGGCGGCCGAGAGGTCCGCGTGACAGCATGCGCTCAACGGCTTTGTGCAGCACCCGCTCGGGGTGCTTGCCCTCGAGAATCTTCGCGGCCGTCCGCTCCTTGATGCCGCCGGGATAGCCGGTATGCCAGTGATAGACTTTGTCGGCGCGCTTATTGCCGGTGAGCACTACCTTGTCGGCGTTGATGACGACGATATTGTCGCCGCAATCCATGTGCGGGGTGAAGCTCGGCTTGTGCTTGCCTCTGAGCCGCGTGGCGATCAGCACCGCGAGCCGGCCGACGACGAGGCCGTCGGCGTCGATGAGTATCCAGGACTTTTCGATGTCCTTGGGTGTCGCTGAAAACGTCTTCATGGTGTGGCACTCTCTCGACCGGGTTGGCGGCTTCTAACGGCTGTGGTGTTTTGGGTCAAGCCAGAAGGCGAAATATCGAGCAAGTTCTTACAATTATCTGTGTGGTATCATAATACCAGGGGACTTGAGCCCGCGCCGGAAGCACAGATTGCACATAGAGGGGATTTTGGGCAGAAGCTTCAATCTGCAATCATCGGCCCAAGCATGAGAGACACATGAAGCAGGTTCGCGCCAAAGACCTTGAGCCGCAGCGGGAGCACGGCACGCCTACGCTGCTGCGAGAGGATCGCGGCCAGGTGGCCGTGCTTACGCTCAACCGGCCCGAGACGCGCAACTGCCTATCCGAGGATACGATCGCCGCGTTGCATGCCGCCATCGCCGAGATCGCCGGCTCAGATGCGGTGCGGGCGATCGTCATCACCGGCGCAGGCTCGGCCTTTTCGTCAGGCCACGATCTCAAGGAGATGACCGCGCACCGCAGCGATCCCGATCGCGGGCGGGCCTATTTCGCCAAGATCATGAACGCCTGTTCCCAGATGATGCTCGCAATCGTCCGCTCGCCAAAGCCGGTCATCGCGGCAGTGAACGGCATCGCGACGGCGGCCGGGTGCCAGCTCGTGGCGAGTTGCGATCTCGCCGTGGCAAGCCAGGACGCGCGCTTCGCCACGCCTGGCGTGAATATCGGGCTGTTCTGCTCCACGCCCATGGTCGCGATGAGCCGCAATGTTTCGCGCAAGGCCGCCATGGAGATGCTGCTGCTTGGCGACATGGTGGGGGCGAACGAGGCGAAGGAGCTTGGTCTCGTCAATCGCGTGGTCGAGCCTGACGAGACGGTGAACGCCGCGGTCGAGCTTGGCCGCAAGATCGCGGATAAGCCAAAGGCGACGCTGAAGATCGGCAAGGAGGCCTTCTACCGCCAGCTCGAAATGCCGCTCGACGAGGCTTACGCCTACGCTTCCACCGTCATGGTGGAGAACATGCTGCACGCCGAGGCCGAGGAGGGCATCGGGGCGTTTCTGGAGAAGCGGCAACCGAACTGGCCGCGGTGAGTTCTGGCCCAGTATTGCCCCGATATCGGCACCTTATTGGACTAGTGTCGCCGTTCTACATCACCTATATTCCGCGCACCTGACAGCCCTGCCCTCTCTCTTGCGATGCGCTCTACCGTTGAATCGCCGGTTCGGGTATGGACCCCGTCATCCATCTGAAGAATTGGAGTCGATAGGCATGAAGCAGCTCGTCGCGTTAGTCATGATCGCTTTCCTGGTACCGGCCACCGCCACCGTGGCTTTCGCCAAAAATGCCTGCAAGGAAGAAAAGGCCAAGTTCTGCAAGGACGCGAAAGCGGCCGGCAAGAAGGTCAACGATTGCCTGAAAGAGCATATCGCTGAGGTCAGTGCGGCCTGCAAGGAACAGCTCGAGAAGCCGAAGGAGCCCAAGACCGACAAGGAGAAGGCAGACAAGAAGATAAAGAACAAGGACGCGGACAGGAAAACCGGCGAGAAGCCCGCCGAGACGAAGCCCGCGGAATCAGCTCCTCCTTCTGCCGAGACCCCGCCCTCAGCTCCTTCTTCCGAGACCCCCGCAGCGCCTGCATCGCCTGGTGGCGCAGAGGACCAGAAGTAACGATTATGCGCGCCGTGCCGCCGCTATGGCGGCACGGCTAACATTCCTCTTCCGTTTGCGAGCATGACCGCTCGCCGGCTCGCGTGAACCACGACAGCTATAGCGACGCCTATATCGGAGGCATTCTTGCGAGCTGCCGCACCTTTGCCTTCGTAGGGGCGAGCCCGACGCAGTCGCGCCCGAGCTATTTCGCCATGAAATATCTCATGGCCAAAGGCTACCGGGTCATTCCGGTCAATCCCGGACACGCCGGCAAAGAGCTTCTCGGCCAGAAGATCTACGCTTCGCTTGCCGACATCGAGGTGCCAGTCGACGTGGTCGACATGTTCCGCACGCCAGATGCCGCGCCTGAGATTGTGCGCGAGGCCATTGCCATCGGCGCCAAAGTGATGTGGATGCAGCTTGGAATCCGCAACGACGAGGCGGCAAAGATGGCCGAAGACGCCGGACTGAAGGTGGTGATGAACCGCTGCCCCAAGATCGAATATGGACGGCTCTCCGGCGAGATCGGTTGGGTCGGCGTCAACCGGCGCGTCATCGACAACCGCAAACCGTTCCTGTTCGGCAAGGGCGGCACCATGAAGCATCGCGTGTGAGTCATGCGTCACGCGGCGCTAGTCTTGGCTTTGCTGCTGGCCTTGCCGCTTCGACCGGCGCTGGCTGAGCCGCTCGATCCGACGCCGCCCTTCATCATCGAGTTGCAGAACGCGATCCGC
>DASUZQ010000362.1:0-3074 GCA_036376815.1 Methyloceanibacter sp.
CCATTTCGCCGCCGTTCTTCATCTGGGCGCCGAAAGAGGCGTATTGGCCGGTGATCGGGCCGACGATCGCGATAGGGGTAGTCGTGTCCCCGTCACCCCCGCCGCAGCCGGTCAGGATTACGGCGGCCAAAGCGATGAGCAGCCCGGCAATTCGTTGCATTGTCACCTCCCTAGTGGATCTGGCGCACAATCTACGGCATCCGGAAAAAGCGCAAGCGGTTAGGATTGTACTTTAGCCCCGGTCGCGCCAGGTGAGGGGACTGGTGCGCTCGTACAGCCAGCGATATTGCGTCACCATCTGCGTGGTGCGCATGGCGCGGAAGCCGAGCAAGGCGGAAGTGACCAGGATCGCGTAGGTGACGAGGTAATAGTAGAGCGAGGTCAGCGTGCCGTCGAACAAGGCGTAATGGAAGAAACGCACGGCTGCCGCGAGCAGGGCCATGTAGAAGAACACTCGCCAGAAGGGCTTCCAGCCTCGCGCTAGCCCCCGGCCGGCAAGGAAAGCCGCGCCTCCGCCAAGCACGCAGGTGAGCACGAGGAAGACCCAGGGGCTGTCGTCGGAGAGATAGGTCACGGCCGCGCTCCTTGCGTCTCCTTGCGTCGGCCGCCGTCGAGATAGGCAGTCTGCACCTCTTCGCTGCTCAGGAGCTCGGCGCCACTGCCCGAGAGCGTGATCCGGCCATTCACCATGACGTAGCCGCGATGGGCGAGCTTAAGCGCGTGATAGGCGTTCTGCTCGACGATGAACACGGGGAGACCGTGCTTGCTGTTCAGCTCATCGATCACCTCGAAGATCTGCTTGACGATAAGGGGCGCGAGGCCGAGCGACGGCTCATCCAGCAGCAGAAGTTTCGGCCGTCCCATCAGCGCGCGGGCGATGGCGAGCATCTGCTGCTCGCCCCCGGAAAGCGTGCCGCCGCGCTGATCGCGCCGCGCCTTCAACACCGGAAAGAGCGTGCAGACCCGGTCGAGGTCCTGGTCGAAGGTGTCGGCGTCGGCGGCGATGATCGAGCCCATCTGCAGATTTTCCATCACCGTCATGCGCGGGAAGATGCGCCGCCCCTCTGGCGACTGGGCGATGCCGAGCCTGGCGATGGCGTGGGCCGGAAGCTCGGTGATGTTCTGGCCAGCGAACAGGATCTTCCCGTGGCTCGGGCGGGGGCGGCCGAAGATGGTCATCATCAGCGTGGTCTTGCCGGCGCCATTGGCGCCGATCAGCGCCACGATCTCGCGCTGGTGAATGTCGAGGTTGACATCGTGCAGCACCGGCAGCACGCCATAGCGCGCGGTCACATGGCTCACCTGAAGCAGAGGGGCGCTCACAAGCGGACCTCCTTTGCCACCTGGTTGAGCTCCTCGTCCGGCACGCCGAGATAGGCGGCGATGACCTGCGGGTTGTTGCGGATCTCCTCAGGCGTGCCGTCGGCGATCACCTTGCCATAGTCGAGCACCACGATGTGGTCGGAAATGCGCATCACCACGCTCATGTCGTGCTCGATGAGGAGCAGCGCGATGCCATCCTTGGCGCGGATCGAAAAAAGCAGCTCGTTCAAGCTCTCGCTCTCGCGGGCATTTAGGCCGGCCGCCGGCTCATCGAGGCACAGCAGCAGAGGCCGCGTGCACATGGCCCGCGCGATCTCGAGCTTGCGCTGCTCGCCGTAAGGGAGCTCCGCCGCAGCCACGTCGGCCCGCGCCGTGAGGCCGACCCGGTCAAGCCAATGCTTGGCATATTCGACGGCGTGCTTCTCAGCTCGGTTGAAGGAGCCGAGACCGAGAATGGCGGCGAGCGGAAAGCGCGAGGCTTGGGTCAGCAGCCTGTGCTGCGCCACCATCAGATTTTCGAGCACCGTCATGCCGCCGAACAACCTGATGTTCTGGAAGGTGCGGGCGACCCGCGCTTCGGCGTTGATGTCGTGGTCGTCGAGGCGCTCGAGCCGGTAGCTCGGGCCGAGCGGCTGGTCGAGCTTCAGCGTCCCCTCGGTCGGCTTGTAGAAGCCGGTGATGCAGTTGAACACCGTGGTCTTGCCGGCGCCGTTCGGTCCGATCAGCGCGGTGATGTCCTCGCGTCCGACATCGAAGGAAACGTCATCGACGGCAGTGAGCCCTCCGAAGCGCATGGTGAGGTGCTCGACCTTGAGCAGGGGGTCGGTCAGCCATCGCCTCATGCGCGACCTTCTTTGACGAGGTGGCCGCCTACGGCGCGCTTCTCCTTGAGCACGATCGACGGCTCGCGCGAGGCGATGATGCCGCGCGGGCGCCACAGCATGATTCCCACCATGGCGATGCCGAACAGGAGCATGCGGTAGAGCGAGGGGTCGAAGTCCTGGCCGAACACGAGCTGGAGCCACTCCATGTTCCTCAGCAGCTCAAAGCCGCCGATCATCACGATGGCCGCGAGCACCACGCCGATCTGGCTGCCCATGCCTCCAAGCACGACGATGGCGAGGATGATGGCCGACTCAATGAAGCTGAAGGACTCCGGGCTGATGAAGCCTTGTCGCGTGGCGAAGAAGGAGCCGGCAAAGCCGCCGAACATGGCGCCGGTGGCAAAGGCGGTGAGCTTGGCGACGGTGGTGTTGACGCCGAGCGAGCGGCAGGCGATCTCGTCCTCGCGCATCGCCTCCCAGGCGCGGCCGATGGGAAGCCGGCGGAGCCGCAAGGTGAACAGGCTCGTGAGCAGTGCCAGCCCGAGGATCACGTAATAGAGGAAGATGATGGAGTGGAGCGGATCGTAGCGCAGCCCGAAGAAGCTTGCGAAGGTCTCGCCTCCAGTTGCCTTGAAGGGCAATCCAAAGAAGGTTGGCTTCGGGATGTCGGAGATGCCGTTCGGGCCGTTGGTCACATGCGTCCAGTTGAGCAGCACGATGCGGACGATCTCGCCGAAGGCGAGCGTCACGATGGCGAGATAGCCGCCGCGGAGGCGTAGCACCGGGAAGCCGAGGATGACGCCCCACAGCGCGGCAAGGAGCCCGGCGAGCGGCAGGCACATCCAAAAGCCGAAGCCGAAATGCGCGGCGAGCAGCGCGAAGGTGTAGGCACCGACCGCGTAGAAGGCGACATAGCCAAGGTCTAGG
>DASUZQ010000363.1:0-3659 GCA_036376815.1 Methyloceanibacter sp.
CTCGGAATAGGTGAGATAAACAAGGTTGTTCGACTTGAAGTCGGGGTCGATGGCCACATCGAGCAATCCCCCCTGCCCTGCGACAACGACTTGGGGCACTCCGGAGAGCGGCGGCGAGAGCTTGCCATCCTTCGACACGAGGCGCAGCGTCCCTGTGCGCTCCGTCACCAGCATCCTGCCGTCAGGGAGGAAGGCCAATCCCCAGGGATGTGACAATCCCGTGGCTACGGTCTCGACCTTGATCGTCCCGGCTTTGGTGTCGCGCGGTCCGTCCACGCTCATGCCATAGCGGGAGAAAAGCGATAGAGCGTCGGCCGCCACAAAAACCAGGAGCAGCCACTTACCGCTGAAATGTCGTGCAAAGTCCCTGAGGGGCATTCCTCGCCTTTGAGTCCCGATCCAGTCCGGAACGCAGTCTAGCGCCAATTGTTTCGCAGGCCCACGCGACGCATCGGCATGAACGTATGGTTCAGCAAGCCCCCCGTGATGCGCCTTCCCCCACTCACCCCGCCATGAGCACGTTGGCGCGGTCTCCGTTGATCAGCATGGCGTAGGTCGCAGCCGGCGCCGGGCGGCCGATCAGATAGCCTTGCAGCTCCTCGCATCCTTCGAGCATCAGGAACGAGCGCTCGCCCGCGGTCTCCACGCCTTCGGCGATCACCGGAATCTTCAGCGCCCGCCCGAGCCCAATTACGGCGCGCACGATTTCCGCCGACTTGGCATTGGATTCGACGCCGGATACGAAAGTCTTGTCGATCTTGAGCTTGTCGAAGGGGAACGACTGCAAGCCCGACAGCGAGGCATAGCCGGTGCCGAAATCGTCCATGGCGATTTTCACGCCGAGCAGCTTCAGGCGGCGGAGCGTGGCAAGCGCGCGAGCCTGATCGTTCATCAGCACGCCCTCGGTGATCTCAAGCTCGAGACGGCCGGGCGCCAAGCCAGTGTCGGCGAGAACCGATTGCACGAGGCTAGCCAAATCACCATGACGGAACTGGACCGGCGACAGATTGACGCCGACTTGCAACGGCCTCGGCCACGAGGCGGCTTCGGTGCAAGCTTGGCGCAACGTCCATTCGCCGATCTCGGCAATCATGCCGCTCTGCTCGGCAAGCGGAATGAACGTGCTCGGGGGCACGAGACCGCGCGTCGGATGAAACCACCGCATCAAGGCTTCGAACCCGAACACCTCTCCATCAATCTTGGCTTGCGGCTGATAGTGCAGGGCAAACTCGCCGTGGGCGATCGCCGAGCGCATGTCGCGCTGCAGCTCGTAGCGTTCGCGCAGGCGCCGGTCCATCTCGGGCTCGAAGAACCGCACCATGTGCCGGCCGTCGGCCTTGGCGCGGAACAGCGCGGCGTCGGCATTGGCTATCAGCGCATTGATGTCGGTCGCGTCTTGCGGATAGATCGTGCCGCCGACGCTGAGCCCGATGGGGATTTGCTGGCCGCGCACCTCGAACGGCTTTGCCACGGCGTTGAGCAGGCGGTTGGCCAAAGCCTGAGCTGCCCTTGGCTGCTCACCGGCGGCCAAGATGAGGGTGAATTCGTCGCCGCCCATCCGGGCAATGAAGGCGTCGTCGGCGGCATGTTGCAGGCGGCGCGCGATGGCGCAGAGCAGCTCGTCGCCGATGACGTGGCCGAACAGGTCGTTGGCCTCCTTGAAGTGATCGAGGTCGACCGTCAAAAACGCAAAGCTCGTGCCGTTCTTTTTGGCCGCGGCGAAAGTCTGGGCGACCTGCTCGGCAAGGGCGGTGCGATTGGGCAGATTGGTGAGCGAGTCATGATGGGCGAGATGGGCGATGTAGCGGTGCCTGGCGAGGAGCTCGGCTCGCGCGGCGCGTAACTTTTCGCGCGCCTCGCCGAGGCCGAGCGCCGCTTCCCGAACCTCTTTCTGCAGAACGTTGAAACTCTCAGCCATCTCGCCGAGCTCGTCACGCGAGTTCGGCTTGACCGGCACGATGTTGACCGAAGCGTGGGCAGCCTCGAGATCGCCGCGGCCCAAGGCTCCCATGGCTTGCGAAAACTGCCGCAAAATTCCCGAGGTCAAGCGCTTGGCTGCCTTGCTGACCTCGGTCGCCGAATAGGTGATCATGCCGGGCAAGACGAGGCCTACGCTGATGGTGAGCAAGGCCACCACGACGAAAATATCGGCCAGCACCGACACGAGTTCGTGGTGCCCGTCGGCAACGGTGTTGACCGCGAGCAGATAGGCGACGCCGTCCAGCACGAGCACGGCCACCATGGCGCCGGTGAGCTTGACGTGGAGCGTCTGGGCCACGGCGGGAAGGCCGGCTCTCCGCCGATCCTCGATGACGCGCCAGGCGTAGAGAGCCGCCCCCGAATAAGCCAAGGCGAGGCCGAACACGACCGTCGGCAGGCCGAATTGCTGGAAACCGAGAACGGCAGCGAGCAGCCAGATGCAGGCGGCGACCACGCCAAGCATGATGGTGCCGCGCGGCGCGCGATTGGGACGCTCGGCGTCGGGCAGGTCGCGGCGGAGCAGCCATGCCGCGATGTTCGGCATGCAAATGCCGATGAGGTAGGTGAAGTTGGCGGCGGCGATCATCCATCCGGGCCGGCCAACAGGAAGATAATGGCGGAGCCGGCGGTCAGCGAAGTCGCCGTCCACGGGCAGTCGGTCGCCGCAATGCGCCACGACAGGAAGCGGGGAAGGAGCCCGTCGTCGCTGAGCTGAGACAGCGTGCGGGCAGCGCCGGCGAGCGGCTGCAGCGTGCCATGGAACATGTTGAACATGATGAACCAGATAGCCGCGGCCTTGCCGAAGCTGCCGAAGAGCGGCGCGAAAGTGGGGGCGAGCACCATGGCGAGGTCGTGCCCGAGCGGCTCAGGGCCAAGCACCCCGAGCCAGACCACCGGAAGAACCATGAAATACACCCCTGCCATGGCGGCGGCGGCGAGCATGGCACGAGGCACGTTGCGGTTCGGATTCAACGGTCTCGCCGACGTGGCAGGCGGCTGCCTCGAAGGCCGGAGCGGCGAACCCGATCAGATAGAGACCGGCCATGATCGAGGTGAGATTGCCGAACCAGCCTTCGAAGGGCGTGGTCAAATGATAGTCGAAGGCCTCAGTCCAGCTTACGTCGCCGCCGATCATTGGAGCGAGCGCCGAGACGAAGGCGAGCGACGCCGACGCCGTGGCTATGGGGATGGCGAGGCGAGCGACCCATTTGATGCCGCACAGATTCACGAAGCTGAAAAAGCAGACGATGATGATGGCGACAGCTTCGACCGGAAGCCCGGGGAAGTACCAATGCTGGAAGGCTGAGGCAGATAGCAGAGCGGTCAAGCCGCAGGTCGGCACCCAGCCCCACCAGTAGCAGGTGCCGGTCAGAGCCGCGAGCACCGGGTTGTAAGGCCGGAAGGCTTCAGCGCAAGCCGCCGAGATTCCGCCGACGCGGTTCGGCCACATGAGGACAAGCTCGGTCCAGGCAGGTGCCGCGGCCCAACCGAGCAGAACCCCGATAATGAGCAACGGGACGGCGGCGCTGCCTTGCCCGAGGATCACTCCCTGACCGACAAACAGCGCCGTGATCAGGAAGATCATCTGGTTGTTGCCCTCCATGCCGGGCGCGGCAGTGCCGACCCAGCCAAGCACTCTTCGATGGGGCGGCGTCACTGGATCTTCCTGGAGAGTAGTG
>DASUZQ010000364.1:0-7953 GCA_036376815.1 Methyloceanibacter sp.
AAGGTGCGCGACAGCACGTCGAGCGGGCACTCGTGGTAGCCCGCGAAAAACTCGTCATAGGCGCTGATCACGCGCTTGGGCGTCTCGCGCAAGCCCTCCCGCGCCGGATCGTCTCCGGCATAGGCGATAAGCGTGCGGACGGCCTCCTCGGCCTCCTCCCGCGAGGGGCGGGCGATGCTCGGGCCACGTGCGATCTCAACCTGAGGTCTAATGGGCAATTTCTTTATCGTTGCGTCCATCAAGCTTTCCTTGCCTCACTCAACGCGAAGGAATAGGGCCGGTTTCCGTATCGTCTACCGAGGATAGTATAACCGGTCCGTCAACGCTTTTTGTCACTTTGGGACCGTCGGCCTGCCTGATCCCCGCAACGCTGCATATATAATGCGGGAGTACCGCCCGCAAGGCGACGATAGTTGACAGTAATTTGAGACGCCAATGAGCTTGCCCGAGGACATCTACAGCCAGCGCATCCTGGAGCTTGCGGCGAACATGCCGCGGGCTGAGAGGCTGCCGCACCCTGACGCCACGGCGACGGTCCATTCCAAGCTTTGTGGCAGCCGGGTCACGGTGGATCTTTCCATGGAAGGCGACGTGGTGACCGATTACGGGCAAAGCGTGAAGGCCTGTTTGCTCGGCCAATCTTCTGCCGCCGTGATGGGCCGGGAGATCGTGGGCTCGACCGCTGCCGAGCTTCGCACCGTCGGCGCCGCCATGCGCAAGATGCTGAAGGCCGGCGGCCCGCCCCCCAACGGCCGCTGGGCCGATCTTAGGGCGCTTGAGCCGGTCAAAGACTACAAGGCGCGCCACGCCTCGACGCTGCTCGTGTTCGACGCGGTGGAGGACGCGATTGCCCAGATCGAAGCCAAGCGTGGCGAGCAGACAGGCCACGCCCATGCCGAGCCCGCTTGACATTCGTTAGGAGCCGTTAGTGGAGAAGCCTGACAATGGGAGCCGGTGCTGGCTCGATCCGATGAGCGTGCCGCCGCGATTGGGCAGCATCTATCCAGCTCCGTTTGCCGACAGGCTGGCCGGTCGCGAGAAGCGCGCGCTTGGGGATGCGCTCCGGCTCACCCAATTCGGCGTCAATCTTGTCACGCTGCCGGCCGGCGCTTGGTCATCGCAACGGCATTGGCATGCGCATGAGGACGAGTTCATTTATGTCCTGCAAGGGGAGGTGACGCTCGTCACCGACACCGGGCAGAAAACTCTTAAGGCGGGGATGGCTGCGGGCTTTCCAGCCGGGAAGGCCGACGGGCATCATCTCATCAATCAAAGCGATAACCCCGCGCTCTATCTTGAGGTCGGCACGCGCGCGGAGAATGAGGTGGCCCAGTACAGCGATATCGACATGGTGGCGCGGAAGGAGGGAGGCCGTTTCGTCTTCACGCACAAGAACGGCGACCCCTATTCATGAGCCCATTGCACCGCGCTGCCAAAGCTCCGCTGCTTGGCGCCATCGCGCTTTATCGCTGGACGGTCTCGCCTCTCCTTGGCGTCAATTGCCGGCATCTGCCCACCTGCTCCGACTATGCGCGCGAGGCGATCGACAAGAATGGAGCCTGGAAGGGCGGTTGGCTCGCGCTTTCGCGCCTGTGCCGCTGCCACCCTTGGGGCAGCCACGGCTTCGATCCGGTGCCTGACCTGCGGGCCGAGCACCACCCCTTCGCCCCTTGGCGCTACGGGCGGTGGAGCTTGTCTCCTGATGACGCGGCGCCCAAATCGAGCTAAAAGGCGCCGCCCAACCCACAATCTCTTACCTGCGCTCGTACGCAGGAGTGAGAGGAGAGACAGATGATATCCCTCACGTTTCCAGACGGCTCCTCGCGTGACTTCAAACCCGGCATCACGGGCCGCGACGTCGCAGAATCCATCTCCAAGTCGCTCGGCAAGAAGGCTGTGGCGATGGCGCTCGACGGCAAGGTCAAGGACCTCGCCGAGCCGATCAAGCAAGACGCCAAGATCCGCATTCTCACCCGCGACGATCCGGAAGCTCTCTCCCTGATCCGCCACGACGCCGCCCATGTCATGGCCGAGGCCGTGCAGGAGCTCTATCCCGGCACGCAAGTCACCATCGGGCCGGTGATCGAGAACGGCTTCTATTACGACTTTGCCCGCGATGAGCCGTTCACGCCGGAAGACCTGCCCGTCATAGAAGCCAAGATGCGCGAGATCGTCGCGCGCGACTCTCCGTTTACCTGCGAGGTAATGGATCGCGCCGAGGCGAAGAAGCTGTTCGCCAAGATGGGAGAGAAGTTCAAGCTCGAGCTGATCGACGCCATCCCCGAGGGGGAGGAGATCAAGATCTACTCGCAGCGCGAATGGCTGGATCTCTGCCGCGGCCCGCACATGACCTCGACGGGAAAGGTCGGCAAGGGCTTCAAGCTGCTCAAGATCGCGGGTGCCTATTGGCGCGGGGACTCCAACAACCCGATGCTCCAGCGCATCTACGGCACGGCCTGGGCGAGCGAGGAGGAGCTTGCCCGCTACCTGCATCAGCTCGAAGAGGCCGAGAAGCGCGACCACCGCCGCTTGGGCCGCGAGATGGACCTGTTCCATTTCCAGGAAGAGGCGCCTGGCGCGGTGTTCTGGCATCCCAAGGGCTGGACTCTGTTTCAGGCGCTAATCGGCTATATGCGCCGGCGCCAGCAGGCCTGGGGCTATGTCGAGGTTAACTCCCCTGACATGCTCGACCGCGCGCTGTGGGAGCAATCCGGACATTGGGAGAAGTTTGCCGACCACATGTATATTGCCGAGACGCCTGACGAGCGCGTCTATGCCTGCAAGCCCATGAACTGCCCTGGCCATGTGCAGATCTTCAAGCACGGCCTGAAAAGCTACCGCGATCTTCCCTTGCGCCTCGCCGAGTTCGGCAAGGTGCATCGCTACGAGCCGTCAGGCGCGCTGCACGGCCTCTTGCGCGTGCGCCATTTCACTCAGGACGACGCGCATATCTTCTGCACCGAGGATCAGATCACGGAAGAATGCGTGCGGCTCAACCAGCAGATGCTGTCGATCTACCGCGACTTCGGCTTTACCGAGGTGGTCATCAAGTTCGCCGACCGTCCGACCAAGCGAGTCGGATCGGACGAGGTCTGGGACAAGGCTGAAGCCGCATTGAAGCGGGCCGTGGAGGCAGCCGGGCTACAATATGAGTTCAACCCCGGCGAAGGGGCGTTCTACGGTCCCAAGCTCGAATATGTATTGCGCGACGCCATCGGCCGCGACTGGCAATGCGGCACCATCCAGGTCGATCTCAACATGCCGATGCGGCTCGGCGCGTTCTATATCGGGCCTGACGGCGAGAAAACCGTGCCGGTGATGATCCACCGCGCCATGTTCGGATCGCTCGAGCGGTTCACCGCCATCCTTATCGAGCACCATGCCGGACACCTGCCGCTGTGGCTCTCTCCGGTGCAGGTGATGGTCGCCCCGATCGTGTCCGACGCCGATGTCTATGCCACCAAGGTGGTCGATGCGCTGAAACGCGCGGGCATTAGGGCCGAGGCCGATCTCCGCAACGAGAAGATCAATTACAAGGTGCGTGAGCACTCGCTTGCCAAGGTGCCGGTGATGTTCGTGGTCGGCAAGCGCGAGGCTGAGGAGGGGACTATCTCGGTGCGGAGGCTCGGATCGCAACAGCAAGAGGTGCTCGCCCTCGAGGCTGCGATCAAGGGAATCGTGGCCGAAGCAGTGCCCCCGGATTTGGCAGAATCCCAGGCTCGCGCGGCGTAGCGCCATCGCTGTTGCTATTGCCAAAGGCCATGCCGGTGTCAGTCGAGGGCGGGGCGCCGGTCATGCTGGGCGCTCCAGGCATGGCGTCGGGCGAACCCGGCGATGCCACGGTCGTGCCGGCTGGAGGCGCGGGAGGCGGGGGCGGCGGTTCGGTGATCGCCTTCAATGCCTCGGGCGAGGCCGGTCCTGACTCCATCACGACCTCGATCTGCTTGGCTTGTCCGGGCGCTACGCTGAACTTGCTCGTGTAGCTTTCACCGTTGTGGTTGGCCACAACGGCATAGTCGCCGACGGCGAGAATATGGGTCGGCAGCGCGCCGGTATTTTCCTTCACCACGTCTCCGGTGGTGGTGAGGATGCTCCACTTGGTGTCGGCCAAGGCTTCACCCCCTGCACTCTGGACCAATTTGAAGGTGACCGGTGCTGCGGCGTGCTTGACCGTCGCTTCGGTGATCTTGCCGGGCTCGACGGTCACGTCGGCGCGCACCGTCGCGTTAGCATCGCCATAGGTGCTGACCAGGTGATAGGCGCCGGCATTCAGCCTGATGACGACGCCTGGCTTGGCGTCGTCCAGGATCTTGTGCCGATTGCCGAACTGATCCTCTTCGTCCGAGAGGATGTCGAAATGGACGCTCGAGGCCGGCAACGCTGCGCCGCCGGAAAGAATGGCTGCGAGCTTCAATCCTCCGGTGTTGAGGACAAATGTCTCCTCGAGAGACTGGCCGCTCTCGACTTTGATCTTCTTGGTGAGGTTGGAAAGACCGTAGGCGGCGTTGACCAGATATTCTCCCGGAACCAAGGCCGCTGTCGGCATGGCTTCATGATGCGTGCTGACGAGCTTGCGGGCGCCGTTCGCTCCAGGCTGCGGCGTGAACACACGCCAGATCAGCCCGGTTTTGACCTGCGGTCCACCTTCGGTGAGGAGCGCCTTGAAGGTCACTGGGACAGGTGCGGATTGCCCTGCGCCCTGGGCGCCCGGTGCAGCCGGCGTCCGCGCCGGAGCAGCACTTTCCTTAGGCGGAATGGCCGCGAGCTTTGGCATGTCGGTCTGGGCTGGTGCCTGCGGTCCGATCACCGCGGATGATTGAGGGGCATGCGGCCCTTTCGGTTGCGCACTTTTCGCCTGGGCGGTTTCCGCCGGCGCCGTCAGGGTGGGCGCACTTGGCGGTGCGGACTTTTGTGCGGCAGGCGCAGGCGGCGCGGCGTTGGCCTGCGGCGGGGCATTCGCGGGGCCTCCCGGAGTCGCCGTGGCCACGGGCGGAGGCGGAGGCGCCGCTGCCGGCGGGGTCGGAGCAGCGGGGCTCGTGCTGGCCACGGGCACGGGTCGCGGCGCCGATTTGCTTGCGGCATCGAGCACGGCGCTAAGGTCTTGCTTCAGGTCGTTGGCGTTGGCAGCGGTCAGGAACTGCCCTCCGGTGGTCTTCGCCACGCAAGCAAGAGCCTTGACGGTTTGCTTCGCCTTGGGGTCGAAGCCGATGACATGAATGCGCAAGCCCGGCGCCGCTTGCTTCAGCGATTTCACCGTGGCGCAAACATTGGCCTTGCAGGTGTCGGGTCCGTCGGTGATGAGCACGACATCGAGACCCGTGGCGGGCGTTTGCTTGGCAGCCTCGACCAGCGCGGCTGCGACCGGCTTCGTGGCCTTTGGCTTGAAGCCCGCGCCGAACAAAAGCTTGCCGGGCGATTTCGCGCTGAGCTCGCCGGGCTTCGCCAAAAGCTCAGCCTCGGTGCATGCTCCACCCCCGCGGTGGCCGAATGCCACGAGACCGAAAGCGATTCGAGCTTCATAGTCCGGGAAGGCCTGAGTAAGGGTCGAGCGTACGATGCCAACCTTGCTCTGGCCGCCAAGCCTCGCCCACATGCTGATAGAGCCGTCGAGCAAGATGATTGTCGGCGCAAGTCCTTGCTGCGCCTGGGGAGCTTGCTGATCCTCGGCGCTCGCGTGGAGCGCAAATAGGGGGAGGATGGGCGCGAGCAAAAGCCCAAGCCCTGCGCAACGCTTCCCTCCCATGGCGTTCGCTCCCGTCAGGCCCCCCGGCCTCGGCCGGACCTTATACCCCGTTCGACCCCCCACAACGTAAGCGAAATTCGGCCATGACTAAGGCCGATTTGGGGTCGCTCGCGCTGTCCCGATTTCCAATGAGTCGTTGTTTCGCAAAGCTTTTCGCGATAGGGGAACGCGCCCTCCGCCATGCCACAAGCCATGATCAATCCAACCATCGCTCATTTGCTCACCCGCCGCTCGGTCTCTGCCAACAGCCTCGGAGAGCCTGGGCCGAGCCAGGACGAGATCGAGCAGATTTTGACTGCGGCCGCGCGGGTGCCCGACCATAAGAAGCTCGTGCCATGGCGCTTCCTGCTGTTTCAGGGGGAGGCGCGGGCCGCGTTCGGCGAGATCCTGGCCGAGATTTGCAAGCGCGAGGAGAAGGACCCGAGCCAATTCCGCCTGGAGACCGAGGCCAACCGGTTCATGCGCGCGCCGCTCGTGATTGCCGTAATCTCGCGTGTGGTGAACAATCCGGCGGCGCCGGAATGGGAGCAGGTGCTTTCGGCCGGGGCCGCGTGTCAGAACCTGCTCATCGCCGCCACCGCGCTCGGTTACGGCGCCCAGTGGATCACCGAGTGGTATGGCTACAGCAAGGGCGTGCGCGCCGCGCTCAAGCTTGCCGACAATGAGCGGGTGGCTGGCTTCGTCTATATCGGCACTGCCAAGGAGAAGCCAGGAGAGCGGGAGAGGCCGTCGCTCGCCGACATTGCGCAAGCCTGGCGGCGGTAAGCCCAGACCTCAGTAGTCGAACTGCTCCCGCAGGATGCGCTCGGCGAGACTGTGGCCAGGGTCGAACATCATGAAGATGTCGACGTCGCTCGCCTCCCTGATCTCCACGGCGAGCACGTCGCGAAACTCGGTGTTGTCGGCCACCGCGCTGACCGGCCGCTTGTCAGGCTCGAGCACCTCGATCAGGACGACGGCCTCGTTGGGCAGGATCGCACCGCGCCAGCGCCGAGGCCGGAACGGGCTGATGGGGGTCAATACCATCAGCGGCGCATTGATCGGCAAGATCGGCCCATGCGCAGAGAGGTTGTACGCAGTGCTCCCGGCCGGGGTGGACAGGAGCACGCCGTCGCAGATGAGCTCGTCGAGCCGCACCCGGCCGTCGACCGAGATGCGGAGCTTTGCCGCCTGGTAGATCTGCCGGAACAGCGACACCTCGTTGATGGCGAGCGCCTTGTGCTCGGCTTTGTCGCGGTCGTAGGCCGTCATGCGCAAAGGGTGGATGACGTTGACCTCCGCCTTGTCGAGGCGTTCAACCAGCTCGTCTTCCCGGTAGTCGTTGAGCAGGAAGCCGACCGAGCCGCGGTTCATCCCGTAGATCGGGATGCGGTTGTTCATATAGCGGTGCATGGTCTGCAGCATCTGTCCATCGCCGCCGAGCGCGACAATCACGTCGGCCTGCTCGGGTGCCGTATCGCCATAGCGGGCGATAAGCTCCCGTCGAGCCGCCTGTGCTTCTTTCGTCTCACTGGCGACAAAGGCGATGTTGCGAAACTTGGACATGGTCGCTTTGATGGACTTGGAGCGGGCTTAGAGAGCGGGCACTATAAAGGCTGGGGCGTTGCCCTATTGCAAGTCTCTCGCACGCTTTGGAGAGAATGGTGAATCCATGACCAAGGACGATCGTCCGGTTCTGGTCTACACGACGTTTGCAAGCCTCGACGAAGCCAAGCGGGTCGGAGACGCCCTCGTTGACGCGCGGCTTGCGGCTTGCGTCAACATCTTTCCTGGCATGATCTCGATCTATGAGTGGAAGGGCACGCGCGAGCTCGCCGACGAGGTCGCCATGATCATCAAGACGCGAGCTTCGCTCGTCGATGCCGTACTGGCCGAGACCAAGCGCCTCCACCCTTACGAGCTGCCGGCACTTCTCGTGCTGCCGACGGAAGGGGGCAGCGATGAATATTGCGGCTGGATCCTGAGCCAGACCGGGCGCGCCCCATGAGCGAGCGCCGCTTCGTGCTCGCCATCGACCAGGGCACGACAAGCACCCGCGCCATCGCCTTCGATGAAGAGGCTCGCGTTTGCGCCGCAGCGCAGGTGTCTCTCACCCAGATCTATCCCGCGCCCGGCGAGGTCGAGCACGATCCGGAGGAGATCTGGCAATCGGTACTCACGGCGGCGCGCGCCGTGCTCAAGGAGGTCGGCGCGCAATCGATCGAGGCGAT
>DASUZQ010000365.1:0-2395 GCA_036376815.1 Methyloceanibacter sp.
GTCGTCGACTTCAACGTCAAGGTCCGCGTCAAGTCTGACGGCACCGGGGTCGACCTCGCCAACGTCAAGATGTCGATGAACCCGTTCGACGAGATCGCCGTCGAAGAGGCGGTTCGCATCAAGGAGCGCGGGGAGGCGACCGAGGTGGTCGCCGTGTCGATCGGTTCGGTCAAATCGCAAGACACGCTTCGCACCGCGCTCGCCATGGGCGCCGACCGCGCCATTCTGGTGAAGACCGATGCGCTGGTCGAGCCGCTCGGCGTCGCCAAAGTCTTAAAGCGCGTGGTCCAGAACGAGAAGGCCGACCTCGTCATCATGGGCAAGCAGGCGATCGACGACGACGCCAATCAGTCGGGCCAGATGCTGGCCGGTCTGCTCGGCTGGCCGCAAGGCACCTTCGCCTCCAAGATCGAATTCGCCGACGGCAAAGTGCGCGTGGTGCGCGAGGTTGACGGCGGGCTCGAGACCCTGCTGCTTTCGCGCCCCGCGGTGATCACCACCGACCTCCGGCTCAACGAGCCGCGCTACGCTTCGCTGCCCAACATCATGAAGGCCAAGAAGAAGCCGATCGACGAAACCACGCCGGAGGCGCTCGGCGTCGATGTCGCGCCAAGGCTCAAGGTGCTTGGCGTTACCGAGCCGAAGGGGCGCGAGGCGGGCATCAAGGTCGACAGCGTCGCCATCCTCATCGAGAAATTGAAGAACGAGGCAGGAGTTCTCTAAGATGGCGGTCCTGCTTCTCGCCGAGCACGACAACAAGACTCTGGCCCCGGCGACCGCCAAGGCGCTCGACGCCGCTGCGAAGTTCGGCGGCGAGGTCGATATCCTTATCGCCGGCGAGAATGCCCAAGGCGTTGCCGAAGAAGCGGCCAAGCTTGCCGGCGTGCGCAAGGTGCTGCTCGCCGAGGCGCCGCAGCTTAAAGAGCGCCTTGCCGAAGAGACGGCCAATCTGATCGTGCCGCTGATGCAGAATTACGACGTGCTGCTCGCGCCGTCGACCACCATGGGCAAGAACGTCGCTCCGCGCGTGGCGGCTCTGCTCGACGTGGCGCAGATCTCCGACATTATCGAGGTGAAGTCGGCCGACACTTTTGTGCGCCCGGTCTATGCCGGAAACGCGCTCGAGACGGTCAAGACCGGAGACAAGAAGATCGTCGCCACCGTGCGCACCACCGCCTTCGCCTCGGCCGCCGAGGGTGGGAGCGCCGCGGTCGAGGCCGTCACGCCGCCTGCGGCACTTGGCTTGTCGAGCTTCGAGAAGAGCGAGATCAGCGTGAGCGAGCGGCCGGAGCTCACCGCGGCGCGCATCGTCGTCTCGGGCGGGCGCGGCATGCAATCAGGCGAGAACTTCAAGACGCTGATCGAGCCGCTCGCCGACCGTCTCGGTGCGGCCGTGGGAGCCTCCCGGGCTGCGGTCGATGCCGGCTACATGCCGAACGATCACCAGGTCGGCCAGACCGGCAAGGTGGTGGCGCCCGAGCTTTACATCGCCGTCGGCATTTCCGGCGCCATCCAGCATCTCGCCGGCATGAAGGATTCGAAAGTCATCGTCGCCATCAACAAGGATGCCGAGGCCCCTATCTTCCAAGTCGCCGATTACGGCCTCGTCGGCGATCTGTTCACCGTCCTGCCGGAGCTCGACGCCGAGCTGAAAAAGGCAGGGTACTGAGCCAGCGGGTGCACGAGGAATGACCATGGACGAGATAGTTGGCGCGAAGGGAATTCTCACCGAGCCCTCGCCGCAGGAGAATGACATGACGCCCATTCGCAAGATCGGGATCATCGGCAGCGGGCAAATGGGCAACGGCATAGCGCATGTGATCGCGCTCGCAGGCTACGACGTCGTGCTCACTGACCTGACCAAGGAGAAGGTCGACAAGGCGATCGAGCTGATCGACAGGAATCTCACCCGCCAGGTCGCTTCAGGCAAGATCACCGAGGAGGATCGCAAGCAGGCGCTCTCCCGCATTACCTATGCCGAGAACTATCAAGGCTTGTCGGACGCCGACATGGTGATCGAGGCGGCAACCGAGGACGAGACGGTGAAGCGCAAAATCTTCGTGGCGCTTTGTCCATTCCTCAAGCCTGAGGCCATCATCGCCACCAACACCTCGTCGATCTCCATCACCAGGCTCGCCGCCGCCACCGATCGGCCGGAGCGCTTCATCGGGCTTCACTTCATGAACCCGGTGCCGGTGATGGAGCTGGTAGAGATGATTCGCGGCATCGCCACCGAGGACGTGACCTTCGCCAAGGCCAGGGAGTTCGTCGGGACGCTGGGCAAGACCACCGCGGTGTCCGAGGATTTCCCCGCCTTCATGGTCAACCGGATCCTCCTGCCGATGATCAACGAGGCGGTGTACACGCTCTATGAGGGCGTTGGCTCGGTCAATGC